>NZ_JABXXP010000561.1 GCF_013376155.1 Nguyenibacter vanlangensis | reverse complement strand
GCGACCGGCACCGCCGCGACGAACGCCAGCACGATGCCGATCCCGCCGCCCTTCGGCGTGGGACGGGTGTGCGAACTGCGATGTCCCGGATGATCGATCACCCCCAGCCGCATCGCGCCCGCCACCATCAGCGCGGCGGCGGCCCAGGTCGCGGCCAGCAGAACGACGAAGGGTCCGGCGGCCAGGGCCGGAACTGTTGGATCGATGGGGTGACCGATGGGGGGATTGCTCATCAGGGGGCGGTTTTTGTCGTCATGGCTGCTTCTAGCATGCAAGTAGCTGGGCTATATGGGCGGGACAATGGCCACGCAATGCCCTGATACCCGGCTGTCCGCTGACAGGCTGCGCCCGGTCAACCGCATCGCCGTCAACATGATGCTCGATGGCGGGCTCGGCGCGCTCTCGGCGCCGCTGGCCCGCTGGTTGGCCGATCCGCATGGTGGCCTGCTGCACCCGCTCTGGTTCCTCGCGGGCGGGGCGATCACGTTCCTGCTCAGCAGCCTGCCGTTCCGCGTGCCGCTGCAATATTGGCGGTTCTCCGGCGTCGGCGACCTGCTGGGCATCGCCGGGGCGTCGTTTGCCAGCGCCGCCCTGTTCGCGCTGGGCCTGCACCTGACCGGTTTTCCGATCCCCACGCCGACCTTTCCCGTCATCCATGGCCTGGTGCTTCTGGTCTGCATGGGCGGGGCGCGAATCGTCTACCGGGTCAGCTATCGCCGCGCGACCCGCCGCCAGGCGAGCAGCCAGGTCATCCTGATCGGCTCGGACAATGCCGCCGACCTGCTCATCCGCGCCGTCGAACGAGACCCCGACCCGCCGTTCCGCATCGCCGGCATCCTGACGCAGGGACGGGGCCAGGCCGGGCGGCGCATCCACGGCGTCCCGATCCTGGGCCATGTCGACACGCTGGATGCGGTCCTGTCCCGGCTGCGCCCGGACACGCTGGTCCCGCACCGCCTGGTCGTCACCGACGCCGATTTCCGGGGCGAGGATCTGGCCGCCGTGCTGGAAGTCGCCGAACGGCGCGGGCTGGTGGTCCAGCGCGCGCCGGTATTGACCGATCTGGCCCCCGCCAACCGGCTCGAACTCCGCCCCGTCGCCATCGAGGACCTGCTCAACCGCCCGCAGGTCACGCTGGATCACGAAGGCATGGCGGCCCTGCTGCGCGGCCGCACCGTGATGGTGACCGGGGCAGGGGGCTCGATCGGATCGGAACTGACCCGCCAGATCGCACAATATGCGCCCGGCCGCCTGCTGCTGCTCGATCACGGCGAATTCGCGCTGTGGCAGATCGACCTGGAACTGTCCGAACGCTTCCCCGCGGTCCGGCGCGAAACGATCCTGGCCGATATCCGCGACCGCGAACGGATCGAACAGGTCTTCGCCCGCCATCGGCCTGAGCTGGTCTTTCACGCGGCCGCGCTCAAGCACGTGCCGATGGTCGAGGCCAATCCGTGCGAGGGCATGCTGACCAACGTGATCGGCACCCGCATCGTCGCCGACGCCGCCGCCCGCCATGGCGCCCGCGCGCTGGTGATGATCTCGACCGACAAGGCGGTCAATCCCTCCAGCCTGATGGGCGCGTCCAAGCGCGCGGCCGAAATGTACTGCCAGGCGCTCGACGTCCTGGCCCGCGCGGGCGACGCGCCGGATGCGATGCGCTGCGTCACCGTGCGGTTCGGCAACGTGCTGGGCTCGACGGGCTCGGTGGTGCCGGTTTTCCGCCGCCAGCTCGAACGCGGCGGACCGCTTACCGTCACCCATCCGGACATGCAACGCTATTTCATGACGGTGTCCGAGGCCGTGGGCCTGGTCCTGCAGGCCAGCGTCCGCGGCACCATCCGCGCCCGGGCCGGCAGCGGCACCGACGCCCT
>NZ_JABXXP010000560.1 GCF_013376155.1 Nguyenibacter vanlangensis | reverse complement strand
ACGGCCAGGCCCAGCAGCGGCATCAGGATCAGTCCGGCCCCGCCCCCCGAGACCGCGCTGAGGCCGAAGGCGAGGGTCGAGACGGCAAAGATCAGGCTCCATAGCAGCATCGGCGTCCGGGCTCCCGCGGGCGGGCCCGCTGCGCCGGGCCACGCGGGCAGGATGCCGGATTCCGGCAGAGCCTGTCAGCTTACATTCTCCCAATCGTCCATTCCGGCGTATCCGGCGACGTTCTTTAACGGGCGACGATTCTTAAAAGGCCCCAATCTTTTCCCGGCAGCCCTTACGGGCGGGGGGCGGCGGCCGCTATTGTGCCGCGCCCCATGACGGACGAACCATGACGGACGACCAACCGCCCCCGCGCCTGCTGCTGGTCGAGGACGATCCCGATACGGCCGCCTATGTCTGCGACGGCCTGGCGCAGGACGGGATCGCCGTCACCTGTGCGGCCAACGGCACCGACGGGCTGTCACTGATCTTTTCGTGTGAATGGGACATCATCGTGCTGGACCGGATGTTGCCGGGCATGGACGGGATGGCCGTCCTGGTCCGCCTGCGCGAGGCCGGGATCCGCACGCCCGTGCTGTTCCTGACCACCATGGACGGCGTCGCCAGCCGGGTCGACGGCCTGCGCGGAGGGGCGGACGATTATCTGGTCAAGCCGTTCGCGGTCCGGGAACTGGCCGCCCGGGTGGCCGTGCTGCTGCGGCGAGCGGGGCCGGCGCGGCATGTCACCACCCTGCGGATGGCGGGAATCACGCTGGACCTGCTGACCCGCGAGGTCACGCGCTATGGCGACAGGCTGCATCTGCAGCCGCAGGAGGTGAAGATTCTGGAATATTTCATGCGCAACCCGGGAACGGTCCTGTCGCGGCAGATGCTGCTGCTTTATGCCTGGAACGTGGATTTCCCCGTGCGTACCAATATCGTCGAAACCCATATCAGCCGCCTGCGCGACAAGCTGGGTCACGACGGACGGCAACTGATCCAGACGGTCCGCGGTGTCGGCTATATCCTGAGGGACGTGGATCTTGACCATTCCCGTGGCGGTTAGGGGGGCGGTTAGGGGCAGGCTGGACGCGCTCTATCGCATCACCTCCAGCCTGTCCTTCCGGATCGTGCTGCTGTTCGCCGGCTTTCTGATGCTGTCGGGCGCGCTGGCGATCCTGCTGTCGGGGCTGCAGAGCCAGCATTCGCTGGAAAAACAGATCCGCCGGGCCGTCCGGGCCGAGCGGACCGAGGTCATCTCGGCTGCCGGGGGGATGGACCTGGCGCATTTCCGGCCGGTGGTCCAGAATCTGGTCCGCCATGAGCCGGATTTCTTCTATCTGCTGGAAGACGGCGCCAACCGGGTGCTGGCCGGCAACATGCTGCATCTGCGCCCCCAGCCGGGCAGCCGCTGGCTGTCGCGGGCGCACCGCCAGCTTTATGGCGAACCGGAAAGCGCGATCTACGGCGAGGGCGTGCTGCTGAATGACGGCGGCTATTTCTTCGTCGGGTTGAATGCGCGGTCCCTGACCGAATTGCGGCGCGATTTCTGGATCATCGTGGGATGGAGCCTGGTGGGATTCTCGGTGCTGGGGGTAGGCGGCGGGATGATCCTCAGCGCCATCATCCTCGGCCGGATCGAGACGATCAGCATGACCGCGCGCCGGATCATGAGCGGGGACATGGCGCAGCGGATTCCCTATCAGGGCGCGGATGACGAATTCGACCACCTGGCGCACAGCCTCAATGCCATGCTCGAGCGCAACGAGCGCCTGATCTCCAGCCTGCAGCAGGTGTCCAACGACATCGCCCATGACATGCGCCGTCCGCTGTCGCGCCTGCGTCGGCGGCTGGAGGCCGCCGCCCTGGCCGAGCGCCTGCCCGATGCGGCC
>NZ_JABXXP010000559.1 GCF_013376155.1 Nguyenibacter vanlangensis | reverse complement strand
CGGCACCAGCGCCGCGAACGCCCCCGCATCGCCGCCCGTCATCGTTCCAACTCGCCGTCCATGCGCGCGCCCGGCAGATGGCGGGGGCGATAGGCCACCACCCCGGCCACCAGCACGGTACCCACCAGTACGCTGCTCTCGATGGCCTGGACCAGGCCATGCGTGGCGCTGAACCACGGAATCCAGAATCCCGCCAGCCCCTGGCCCAGCGCCGCGACGGCATAGCTCGTGCCCATGCCCAGCGACCGGCTGTCGGACGCGAAACGCTGCGACAGGTAATGCGGCACCAGCGCGAACACGCTGTTGCCGAACGCCCCGACCACGAACGCGCTCGCCAGCATCGCCTCCATGGTGCGCGCGGTGACGAACGGCACGATCACCAGCATCGTCACGATGAAATAGGCACCGAACACCACGCGTTCGCCCAGCCGGCCGGCCAGCGCGCCGCACAGCGGCTTGCCCAGCAACGACCCCACGCAATAGGCCGCGATCAGCGGAAAGACCTGCCCCGGCGTCAGGTGGCGCACCGTCCGCAGCAAGGTCGGATAGAAACTGTACAGCGCGGCATTCTGGAACTGCAGCACCGCCATGAACAGCAGCGCCTGCACCGCCGCGCCGTCCAGCCGGAACATCCAGCGCCGCGGCGCGGCGTGCCGTGTCGGGGAAGATGCCCGCGCGGCCTGCAATTTCAGCCAGACCGGGCTCTCCGCCACGTTGCGGCGGATGAAGATCGCCAGCAGCGCCGGCGCGATCCCGATCAGGAACAGCCCCCGCCATCCCCAGCGCGGCAGGATGACCGCCTGTGCCGCGGCCGCGGCGAAGAACCCGCACTCATATCCCGCCATCATGATGGACGATGCCAGCGACCGCGCGCGCGGCGGCACGCTTTCCATCAGCAGCGCGGCCGACGCGGTCCATTCGCCGCCGAAACCGATGCCGAACAGGAACTGCACCACCACCATCGCGGCATAGCTCCAGGCCAGCGCCGTCATGCCGGAAAACACCGCGAACCAGATCACCCCGATCATGAAGGTCAGCTTGCGGCCATAGCGGTCGGCCAGCCAGCCCCAGCCGGTATTGCCGAGAATCCGCCCGACGCTCTGGGCGGTGATGATCAGCCCCATCGCCGTCAGGCCGGCATTCAGGCTGCGCCCCATGTCCGGCAGGCACAGCAGCAGGGCCACCTGGTCGAACGCATCCAGAAACCAGCCCAGAAATGCCGCGATCGTCACCCGCCAGTACGGCATCAGCAATCGCACGGGACTCGCAAGCGTCTCATCCGCGTCCAGCGCGGACGGTATGGCGGTGCCTTGTGTCAGCACGTCTTGTTCTCCTGCCGCCAGGCTTTTCGTTATTCTTTATTCTTGCGCCGGAGTCCTGTATCGGATCTCGGCATCGGTCCCGCATCTGGCGTGGCTCCAGATGTACGGGCCGCTCCCACAGTCCGGCAACAGCAATTCGTTCCACCGCACGTCACGATATGGTGCATCGCCCATAATATGGGTTCGCCATGGATTCGCCGGCCGCCGATATCCCCCGGGCATCCCAGGATCGTTCCCAAACCATTCCCAAGCCATCTCAAGATCGCGCCCTGGTCCGCGCCGCGCGAATATGCTTACGATTCCGCATGAGCAACGATATGCCGATCACCCGCCTGACCGTTCCCCCGCTGCACGCCGTCACCCGCGACCTGGCCGCGACCGCCGGTGGCGGCAGGGCGCCCGATCTGGTCATCACCGGCGCGCGCATCCTGTCGACCTATTCCGACCGGATCCTGTCCGACCGCGAGATCTGGATCGCCCACGGCCGCATCGCCGCCGTCAAGCCCGCCGGAAGCTGGCGACGCCTCACCGCCGCCCCCGCGCAGCTCTACGTCGCGCGCGGCG
>NZ_JABXXP010000558.1 GCF_013376155.1 Nguyenibacter vanlangensis | reverse complement strand
CGGCCGTTTCGACCGTCGCGGTGCCGCCCCCCGCGCCGCCGCCGGCGGCCGTGGAGTCCAAGGCGCCCCCGCAATCCGCAATCCTTCCGACCAAATAAGCGGCCTTCAAATACGGCCCCCAAATAGACGGCCCCAATAGACGGCCAAGGAGCATAAGCCGTGGCGCATCCTGTCTTTTCCAGCTCTGGTGACGTGACCGCCGACGTGGTGGTGGTCGGTTCCGGCGTCGTCGGCGCATTGATCGCCCACCAGATGGCCGCCGCCGGCCGTTCCGTGGTGGTGCTCGAAGCCGGACTGCGCCTGAAACGGTCGGACATCGTCGAAAACTGGCGGAACATGTCGTTCCATAACCGGGTCAATTCCGATTTCCAGGGCCTGTATCCGCAGGCGCCGCTCGCCCCGGCGCCGCTCTATTTCCCCGCCAATGATTATGTCGGCCTGTTCGGCCCGGACGGCTCGGCGTTCAGGCAGGGCTATCTGCGCACGGTCGGCGGCACGACGTGGCATTGGGCAGCGTCCTGCTGGCGGCATTTGCCCATCGATTTCCGCATGAAATCGACCTATGGCGTCGGTCGCGACTGGGCGATTTCGTACGAGGACCTGGAACCCTATTACTGCCGCGCCGAAGAGGCGATGGGTGTCTCCGGCCCGCACGATCCCGACCTGCAATCGCCCAGCCAGCGCAGCCGCCCCTATCCGCGTGACATGATCCCCTTCGGCTATGGCGACCGCCGGGTGGCCGAACTGGTCAACCCGCACGGCTTCAAGCTGGTGCCGATCCCGCAGGGGCGCAGCGTCCAGCCCTTCGGCGATCGTCCCTCATGCTGCGGCAACAACAACTGCCAGCCGATCTGCCCGATCGGCGCGATGTATAACGGCATCCAGCACGTGCAGAAGGCCGAGGACGCGGGCGCGGTGGTGCTGGACCAGGCGGTGGCCTATCGCATCGACACCGACGAGACCAACCGTGTGACGGCGATCCACTGGTATGACGCGCAGCGCCGCTCGCACAAGGCCAGCGGCCGTACCTTCGTGCTGGCCTGCAACGGGATCGAAACGCCGCGTCTGCTGCTGCTGGCGGCGAACGAACGCAATCCGGCGGGCATCGCCAATTCGTCCGACCAGGTCGGGCGCAACATGATGGACCATTCGGGCGTGCATGCGACCTTCCTGGCCAGCGAACCGCTCTGGTTCGGCCGGGGCCCGGCGCAGAGCAGTTGCATCGTCGGCCCGCGCGACGGCGGCTTCCGCAGCACCTATTCCGCCAACAAGATGATCCTGAACAATATCAGCCGCGTCGGGCCCGCGACCGAACAGGCGCTGGCGCTGGGCCTGGTCGGGCAGGCGCTGGATGACGAAATCCGGCGCCGCGCGGCCTGCGGCGTGGACCTGTCGGTCAGCCTGGAGCCGCTGCCCGATCCCGGCAACCGGCTGACGCTCAGCAAGACGCGGCGCGACCCGCTGGGCCTGCCCTGTCCCGACATCCATTACGATGTCGGCGAATATGTCCGCAAAGGCGCCGTCGCGGCGGCGGAGCAGATCCGCCAGGTGGCCGGCCTGCTGGGCGGCACCGAATTGCGCATCACCACATCGTTCAACGCCAACAATCACATCATGGGCGGCGTGATCATGGGCAACGACCCCAAGGATTCCGTGGTGGATGGCGATTGCCGCGCCCACGACCATCCGAATCTGTGGCTGCCCGGCGGCGGCGCCATGGCCTCGGCCAGCGTGGTCAACACCACGCTCAGCATGGCGGCGCTGGGGCTGAAGGCCGCCGATTCCATCCAGGCCGATTTCCAGGGGGGCCGGGCATGATCCGCAGGATTGCCCGAATCGCCGTCGGCGCCGCCGTCGCCGGTGCCGCCGCCCTCTGGACCGGCCCCGCC
>NZ_JABXXP010000557.1 GCF_013376155.1 Nguyenibacter vanlangensis | reverse complement strand
CATCGCCATGCCGCGCCGGTCATGAGCCGGGCGTGCCTGGTCCGTGCCGCGCTGGCGGTCGCGGGGATGGTCGCGGGGATGGCCGCGGGGATGCTGGCCGTCCCCACGGCGGCCCGTGCCGAAACGCCGGCGCAGTTCGACGATGCCCGGCGGATCGTTTCGCTTCCGGACGGGATCGACCTGGCCTTCATCGCCATCGGGCCGCGCGACGGGCGGCCCGTGATCCTGGTCCATGGCTATACCGACAGCGCGCGGGACTGGTTTCCCGCCCTTTGGGCCTTCTCGCCGCGCGACCGGCTGATCATCGTCGACCTGCGGGGGCATGGACGCTCTTCCAAGCCCGGCTGCTGCTACGCCCTGGTCGATTTCGCCTGGGATATCCGCCTGCTGATGGATCATCTCGGCCTGAAGCGGGCCGACCTGGTCGGTCATTCGCTGGGCAGCCTGATCGTGCAGGTCTTTGCCGAAAACTGGCCCGACCGCGTGAAGCATGTCGTGCTGGTCTCCTCGACCGGCGGGCCGGCCGCCGCGCCCACCCCGCGTGAGCGGGCCGAGCGCAGGGCCGCCTTCGATTTCCGCACCCCCATCAGCCGGCTGCGCGACCCGATCGATCCGGATTCCGCCTTCATGCGCGCCTGGTGGTCGTCTCCGACGCCGGTCGATCCCGATTTCATCCGGCGCCAGCGCGTGGAGTCCGCCCATATCCCCGCCGCCGTCTGGCTTGCCGTGCTGGATCAGGGCCTGACCGGCTTCGATCCGCAGCCCGGCCTGGCCCGGCTGAAAGCGGCCTGCCTGCTGATCTGGGGCGAAAAGGACCCGATCATGCCGCCGGAGGTCCGCCGCACCCTGATCGCCGCCCTGCCGGGCGCGCAGGTGGCCATTTATCCCGGACTCGGCCACAACCCGTTCTGGGAACAGCCGCGCGCGGTCGTGGGACGGATCGATCGGTTTCTGGACGGTCCCTGAAAAAACCGATTCGATCACCCCCCGGGCCGCCGCCCCAGCATTGCCGCCACCGCCGGGCGCCCCGGGCGACCGTCACGCGTGACGACGTCATCGAGCCATCCGGACCATGCGGCCGGATGGTCGCGCAGCCAGCGCCAGGCGACGATGGACGGGTCGATGCGGTCGCGCTGGATCGCCTGCATCATCGTGTTTTCGTCCTGGATGGTAAAATGGATGCGCGACAGCAGGCGGACCGCGTTCGGGCAGGCTGCGCCGTAGCCGGCGCGGATCACGGTATGGACCGAGGCGCCGCCATCCGGCCCGAACACGGACTCGCCCCCGGTCAGATAGCGGATCGGAAAGCGCATGTTCATCGGATGCGGCTCCCAGCCCAGGAACAGGATCGGCCGGCGGCTCTGCACGTCGCGGTCGAGTTGCGACAGCATGCCCTGTTCGCTGCTTTCGACCAGGCGGAAACGGCCCAGATTGAACTGGTTGTTGCGGATTATGGCCAGGACGAGGGCGTTTCCGTCATTGCCCGCTTCCAGCCCGAAAATCATGTAGCCCAGCCGCCGGCCCCAGGCGGCGATATCCTTGTAATCGCGCAATCCGGCGTTCCAGACATAATCGGGCACCGCCAGCGTGTAATGCGCGCCGGACAGATTGGTCGCGATGCGCTGCACGCTGCCATCGGCCAGAAAGGGTGCGATCGCGAGATGGCCGGACGGTTCCCAATTGCTCAGGAACACGTCGACCCGCCGGTCGCGCATGGCGATATAGGTCATCGTCAGCGTCAGCATCGGGGCCTGCGGCCGGTATCCCAACGCATCGAACAGCCGCACGGCGACGGCGGTGACGGCTTCGGCATCCGTCCAGCCGACGTCGGAAAGGCGGATCGGCACGCAGGACGGGGCGTCGGCGACCGGGTTGGCGGCGACTGGGCTGCCGGCGGG
>NZ_JABXXP010000556.1 GCF_013376155.1 Nguyenibacter vanlangensis | reverse complement strand
GGCAGCGATGCGCCCAGCCCCCCGGCCGCGCGGCGGCGCGTGGTGGCGGTGGATTACGGGGCCAAGCGCAATATCCTGCGCTGCCTGACCAGCGCGGGCTGCGACGTGACCGTGGTGCCGGCGACGGCGACGGCGGAAGAGATCCTGGCCCATGGGCCGGAGGGCGTGTTCCTGTCCAACGGTCCGGGGGACCCGGCGGCGACGGCGGAATACGCGGTGCCGGCGATCCGGGGCGTGCTGGCGGCCGGCAAGCCGGTCTTCGGCATTTGCCTGGGGCACCAGTTGCTGGCGCAGGCGCTGGGGGCGCGGACCTATAAGCTGGCGCGCGGCCATCGGGGCGCCAACCAGCCGGTGAAGGACCTGACGACCGGGAAGGTGGAGATCACCAGCCAGAACCATGGCTTCGCCGTGGACGAGGCCAGCCTGCCGGCGGATGTGCGGGTGACCCATACCAGCCTGTTCGACGGATCGAACGAGGGGATCGCGTCCGACCGCTATCCGGCCTTCTCGGTCCAGTACCATCCCGAGGCGAGCCCCGGCCCGTCGGACAGCCATTATCTGTTCGACCGGTTCGTCGCCCTGATCGACCGCAGCAACCAGACCGTCTGAAAGCCCGCGCCCCATGCCCAAACGGACAGATATCCGCTCGATCCTGATCATCGGCGCCGGCCCGATCGTCATCGGCCAGGCCTGCGAGTTCGACTATTCCGGCGCGCAGGCCTGCAAGGCGCTGCGCGAGGAAGGGTACCGGGTGATCCTGGTCAATTCCAACCCCGCCACGATCATGACCGATCCGGGGCTGGCGGATGCGACCTATATCGAGCCGATCACCCCGGAATTCGTCGAGCGGATCATCCTGCGCGAGAAGCCGGACGCCGTGCTGCCGACCATGGGTGGGCAGACCGCGCTGAACACCGCGATGGCGTTGGACAAGTCGGGCTTCCTGAAGAAGCACGGCGTGGAGCTGATCGGCGCGGATGCCGAGGTGATCGACCGCGCCGAGGACCGGCAGAAATTCCGCGAGGCGATGGATGCGATCGGCATCGAGAGCCCGCGCAGCACGATCGCCCACACGCTGGAGGAGGCGCGCGCCGCCCTGGAGGACGTGGGGCTGCCGGCGGTGATCCGGCCGTCCTTCACCATGGGCGGATCGGGCGGCGGCATCGCCTATAACCGCGAGGAATTCGACCAGATCGTGGCCTCGGGCCTGGATGCGTCGCCCACCACCGAAGTGCTGATCGAGGAATCGGTGCTGGGATGGAAGGAATATGAGATGGAGGTCGTCCGCGACAGCGCGGACAATTGCATCATCGTCTGCTCGATCGAGAATATCGACCCGATGGGCGTGCATACCGGCGATTCCATCACCGTGGCGCCGGCGCTGACGCTGACGGACAAGGAATATCAGCGGATGCGCGATGCCTCGCTGGCCTGCCTGCGGGCGATCGGCGTGGATACCGGCGGGTCGAACGTGCAGTTCGGCGTGAACCCGGCCGACGGGCGCATGGTGGTGATCGAGATGAATCCGCGCGTCTCGCGCTCATCGGCGCTGGCGTCGAAGGCGACGGGCTTTCCGATCGCCAAGGTCGCGGCCAAGCTGGCCGTGGGCTATACGCTGGACGAGCTGGCCAACGACATCACCGGCTCGACCCCGGCCTCGTTCGAGCCGACGATCGATTACGTGGTGGTGAAGATCCCGCGCTTCACCTTCGAGAAATTCCCCGGCACCCCTGCCCTGCTGTCGACCAGCATGAAGTCGGTCGGCGAGGCGATGGCGATCGGCCGGTCCTTCGCCGAGGCGCTGCAGAAGGGCCTGCGCTCGATGGAAACCGGGCTGGCCGGGCTGGACCCGGTGGAGGTGCCGGGCGATGGCGGGCCGGACGCGTTCCGTGCCGCGCTGTCGCAG
>NZ_JABXXP010000555.1 GCF_013376155.1 Nguyenibacter vanlangensis | reverse complement strand
CGATGCCGCAATCGGCCAGCGTGTCCGGCCAGTCTCTCCCCATCGCGGGCGGGATCGCGGTCGATTGGCAGACCCCGGCGACGCCGCTGCTGCGGCGGGCCCTGGCCCGCTTCTCCCATCGCCTGCAGGCCCTGTCCGGCAGCGCCGTCGTCCTGGCCGGCACGCCCCCCGTTGGTACGCCGATCCTGCATATCCGCTACGGGCGCGATCCCGCCTGGCTCTCGGTGCGGGCGCGCGAAGCCTATCGCCTGTCGGTGGCGGCGGATGGTGTATCGCTGGCGGCCGACGGCCCCGCCGGGGTCATCCACGGCCTAGCCACGCTGCTGCAACTGGTCCAGCCCGCGTCCTCCTCTTCCGCCGGCGCTTCGCTGGCGATGGCCCGCATCGACGACGCGCCGCGTTTCCCCTGGCGCGGCCTCATGATCGACGTATCGCGCCATTTCATGTCGGTCGACACGATCGAGCGTCAGCTCGACGCGATGGAACTGACCAAGCTGAACGTGCTGCACTGGCATCTCAGCGACGGCACAGGCTTCAGGGTCGAAAGCCGCCTGTTCCCGAAATTGCAGCAGATCGGCGGCCATCATCAATATTACACCCAGGCGCAGATCCGCGCGGTGGTCGCCTATGCCGCCGATCGCGGCATCCGCATCGTGCCCGAATTCGACATACCGGGCCACACGCTGGCGATTCTGGAAGCCTACCCCGAACTTGCCGCCCAGCAGCCCGTGCCGCTGACCCCCGGATGGCACCAGACCTGCGCCACCGAATCCGCCTCAGGCGAAACGACGGCAAGCTGCGCGAAGACGATCAACCTGAACAATCCCGCCCTCGATCCCACCCGGCCACAGACCTTGCGCTTCGCCCGCGCGCTCTATGCCGAAATGGGGCGCCTCTTTCCCGACCGCTATTTCCATTCGGGCGGGGACGAGGTCTCGTCCCGGCAATGGACCGCCAATCCCAGGATCGTGGCCTATATGAAGGCCCACGGCTTCGCCGACGCCCCCGCCCTGCAGGCCGCCTTCACCGCCCAGGTGCAGGACGTGCTGGCCGCCCAGGGCAAGATCATGATGGGCTGGGACGAGGTCAGCGAGGCCCCGATCCCCAAGAACGTGGTGGTCGAGGCCTGGCGCAGCTCGAAATGGATCGCTTCGGCCACCCGCGCCGGCCACCCGGTCGTGGTCTCCTCCGGCTATTACCTGGATCTGCTCCGCCCTTCGGCCCAGCATTACCGGGTCGATCCGATGGATCCCAAGGCCGACGGCCTGTCCCCGCAGGACGCGATCGCGGCCCGGCCGAAAATGGGCGCTCTGGTCGACGCATTCACCATCGACCCCCACGCGACGCCGCTGGACACGGCGCAGCAGGCGCTGGTGCTGGGCGGCGAGGCCCCGCTCTGGAGCGAGGTCGTTTCCGACGAAATGGTCGATGCGCGGCTCTGGCCCCGCTCGGCCGCCATCGCGGAACGGTTCTGGTCCCCGGCCGGCGTGCATGACGTCGCGGACATGGAACGCCGCCTGCCCGCCATACAGCACGAGCTGGAGGTCACGGGCCTGGCCGCCGGTACCAACACCGACCGGATGATCGCGCTGCTGACGCCGGCCGACGTGACGCCGCTGACGATCCTGACCTCGGTCACCGTGCCGGTGCGCAATTACGGGCTGAACCGCCTGGCCGCCCATGGCGGCGACGCCATGCTGAAGGCCCCGGCCGCCATCGCCGCCCCCGACAGTTTCGCGGCCATGGATTTCAACGGCATGGCCGCCCGCTACGCCGCCGGCGACCATGCGGTGGCCGACACCCTGCGCGCGCGCCTGATGGCCTATGCCGGCAACGACATGGCCTATGCCCGGATCGCCACCACGCCGGCCCTCCAGGCGGCCCGCCCGGTGTCGCGGCAACTCGCGGCGCTGGC
>NZ_JABXXP010000554.1 GCF_013376155.1 Nguyenibacter vanlangensis | reverse complement strand
CTCGCCGCCGGGTCCAGCGCGCAGGTCGCCCTGCCGCCCGGCACCGCGCTGGACCTCTCCCTCAGCGTCACCGTCGACGAGCGCCCGCACGATCTGCCCCTGGGCGACAAGGGACGCACCGGCCGCTTCGTCATCGTCTTCGGTAACGAGCAAGGCGAATCCCTCACCATCGGCTTCGACGCCTTCTCCGGCCAGCTCTGGCTCGACCGCAACAATCTCAGGGGCTTCGCACAGCCCTTCTTCACCGGCCAGTTCTCCACCGTGCTGAACCCGGACGACCGGCATTTCGACATCCATATCGTGCTGGATGCCTGCACGCTGGAAATCTTCGCCAATGGCGGCCTGTCGGTCGGCACGGCGCTGATCTTCCCGGCCGGCCCGCTCGATTTCCTGCGCCTGGAGGCCAGCGGCGCGGGCGCCACGATCGACGCGCTGGCGCTCTATCCCCTGCAAAAGGTCATGCAGCGCGAATCGATGGTCTGACCCAGGGGCCGTCCCCTCAGCGCGACCCCTTGCGGGTACGTGACGCATTCAGCATCACGGCCGCGCGGATCAGCGCCTTCAGCGCCGCCGCGTCGATCGCATCGCCCTCGTGGAAATCGATGGCACGCCTGGTGTTGCCGTCCAGGCTCGCATTGAACAGGCCGGACGGGTCGTCAAGCGCGGCCCCCCTGGCAAACGTCATCTTCACGACGCTCCTGTAGGTCTCGCCGGTGCAGACCATCCCGTCATGAGACCACACCGGAACGCCCCGCCATTTCCACTCCTCGACGATTTCGGGATCGGCCTCCCGGATCAGCGCGCGCAGCCGCGACAGCATCCCGCCCCGCCAGTCGTCCAACGCCCCGATCTTCTCGTCGATCATCCGGGACGGAGATTGTCCTTCCGGCAAGTCCCCCATGCCCATGACGGCTCTCCCCTCCGGCCCCCCCGCGACAAGCGGTTATCGGCGATTCCCGTTACCGGCTATTCCTGGCCGCTACCCGCCGCATGCCGCCAATGCCACGCGGTGCACAGCGCCATCCCGGCCACCCCCGCCGCCATGGTTGCGGCCATCGGCACGGGCGTCGCCAGCGACACGCTGCCCAGCAGCACGCCGCTCAGCGACCCGATGGTGAATTGCAGCGTCCCCATCAGTGCCGAGGCACTCCCCGCCTGGTGCCCATGCCGCGTAAAGGCCAGCACGGTGGCGTTCGGGTTCACGAACCCCAGCGACCCGGTCGTCACCCCGATCAGGCAGCAGACCAGCACCGGATGCGCCGGCCCCGCCACCCCGGCCAGCGCCGACAGCAGGAACGTCCCCGCCGCCACGGCCCCCACGATCACCCCGCGCCGCAGCAGCACATGCAGCGCCACCCGATGCACCAGCCGGCTGTTGATCTGCGCCCCGGCGATGAACAGCGCGGCATTCACGCCGAAGAACGCGCCGAACTGCCCGGGCGTAAAGCCCAGGATCCGCTCGAACAGGATCGGCGCTCCGGCCAGATAGGCAAACACGACAAAGCTCGCGAAACTCTGCAACAGCGCCGCCGACAGGAACATCGGCTCCCGCGCGATCCCGACATAGCGCCACAGCACCGCCGAGAACGACAATGTCACCCGCCGCTCGCGCGGCATCGTGTCCGGCAGCGTCCAGGCGATGGCGACCACCCCCAGCGCGCCATAGATCACCGCGAACCAGAAGATCCAGCGCCAATGCCCGACCGACAGCACCAGGCTGCCCAGGCTGGGCGCCAGGATCGGCATCAACCCGAACACCAGCGTCAGTTGCGCCATGATCCGCGCGCCCTGCGCCCCGGTGGCGATGTCGCGCACGATGGCGCGCGGCACCACGATGCCCGCCGACCCGCCCAGCGCCGCCAGAAACCGCCAGACGCAGAACATCTGGTAATCGTCCGACAGCGCGCACCCCGCCGAC
>NZ_JABXXP010000553.1 GCF_013376155.1 Nguyenibacter vanlangensis | reverse complement strand
AGCGCGGTGCCCGCCGAGGCGCCGGCATCCGCCGCGAACGCACCCGCATGCCGCCGGGCCGCCCCCAGGCGCCGCAGCACGAACACCAGCGGCAGGATCGCCAGGCCGAACAGGAACGGAATACGCCAGGCATAGGCATAAAGCTGCGCATGGCTGAACAGGGTCGTGACGGCATATCCCAGCGCCGCCCCCATGATCTGCGCCAGCACCTGTCCCGTCATCTGCCACGACCCGAAGAAACCGCGCCGCCCCGGCGGCGCCATCTCGATCAGGCTGGTGGTCGAGGTCGCGAACTCGCCGCCCACCGAAAACCCCTGCAGCAGGCGCGCCACGACCACGATCGCCACCGACACGATCCCCCCGGTGCGATAGGGCGGCGCGAAGGCCATCAGCGCCATCGCCGCCGCCATGATCACCATGCCCAGCACCATCGCCCGCTGATGCCCATGGCGGTCGCCATACAGCCCCAGCACGATCCCCCCCAGCGGGCGCGTCACGAATCCCACCCCGAACAGCGCGGTGGTCGACAGCACGACGGTCGCCTCGCCCAGTTGCGCCTTCGGAAGGAACAGCGCGCTGATCACCGGCGTCATGAAACCGAAGGCACCGAAATCGTACCATTCGAAGGCATTGCCCGAAATGGCGGCCAGCACGGCCAGCCCCCGGCCACCCTGCCTTCCGCCACCCGGTTTCTCGTTATCCGACGTCGCTCTCATAACCCCACCACAAACTGTGCAATACGCCTATATCGGAATTATACTCGGGTCAATATGATTTATTTTGATTATACTATTTAATTCAGTGATTAATCGGACCCCGGCGCCCGGCCGGGTCGATTTATAAAACATATACCATATACAACGAACAATTATGTTGCGTTATCGTTATAAAATGGATGCGGTGCCGCAAGCTTTTTGCACTCCAGCCCGATCCTGCGGAACGAATCCGCCGCCTTCCCCCTCAAACGCGCATCGCTGCGCCATCCTCCCGGCCCGCAAGGATCGGCGCGGGCCCGGCGAACCTCTCCTTCACGCCTCCTGCGGCAGCGGCGCATCCACCCATTCATCGCCCTGCAGTTCGGCGACCGAAAAATTTTCCAGATTTTCGTAGTGTACGGCACGATCTTCCACGAACAGGCTCCTGACCACCTGCCGCGCCAGCCGGTCGGCCCCCTCGCTGATCGCCGGAATATCCCCGCTGACCTTGCCATGCGACAAGGTCGCCGGGAAACAGAAACAATGAATATATTTCAGGAATGGACAGCATCCTTCCTCGCGCTCCTGAAACGCGAACCCCGGCCCCAGGTCGGGCGATCCGGCCAGTTCCGCATTCAGCCCGCCCGACGGCATGTCCGCCGCCTCCGGCCGGAACCGGTCGCCCCACAGCCGGACCTTGCCGGCAAAACCGGCGAATTCCGGGCGCCGTCCCATATCGGCGGCAAAGCCGGTGGCCGCGATGATGAAATCCGCCCCCAACGTCCCGCGCGACGTCTCGATCCGCAACGCCCCGTCCTCGACGGCAATCGCGCGCAGCGCGCAATTCAGATGGAAATGCGCGTTCTCGTGGCGCGACACGCGCAACGTGCTCGGCCGGGGCGGCGGGGTCTGCGCCGCCAGCGTGTAATCCAGGAACCGCCATTTCCACGCATCCGGCAGCCCGACGAATCCGTGTACCACGCCGGCGCTGCCGATTCCGGTAAATTTGTTGACACGCGGCAGATCTTTCCGGCGGATCAGCAGATCCACCCGCGCCGCGCCCATCTCCAGGGCGGTCGCCGCATTGTCCATCGCCGACGCGCCGGCCCCCACGACCACGACCCGCCGCCCCCGCAGCGCCGCGAAATCGATCGGCTCGGACGAATGCGCGTAGCAGGCCCGCGGCAGGGCGGCGATGACCGGCGGCACATTGGCGCCCCCCAGCCCGTCCC
>NZ_JABXXP010000552.1 GCF_013376155.1 Nguyenibacter vanlangensis | reverse complement strand
CGCCACGCCTTGCGCGGCCGGGCCGTCACCTTCCGCGCCGACCCGTTCCAGGACGGCCCGGCCGCCGCCCTGGTCCACGAACCCGACGCGCTGATCGTGATCGAGGACGGGCATATCGCCGCCTTCGGCCCCCATGACGCGCTGCGCCCCACGCTCCCCGAGGGCACGCCGGTCACCACCTATCCCCGCGCCGTCATCTCGGCCGGCTTCGTGGACACCCACGTCCATTATCCGCAATTGCCGATGATCGCCGCCTATGGCGAGCAATTGCTGGAATGGCTGGAACGCTACACCTTCCCCACCGAGGCCCGCTACGCCGACGCCGGCTACGCCGCCCGCGTCGCCCGCCGCTTCCTGCGCGAATTGCTGCGCGCGGGCACCACCACCGCCGCCGTCTATTGCACCGTCCATCCCCAGTCGGTCGACGCATTCTTCACCGAATCCGCGCGGCTCGACACCCGCATGGTGGCGGGCAAGGTGCTGATGGACCGCAACGCCCCCGACGCGCTGCGCGACACCGCCCAGGGCGGCTACGACGATTCGCTGGCCCTGATCGACCGCTGGCACGGAAACGGGCGGCAGCTCTACGCCGTCACCCCCCGCTTCGCCGCCACCAGCACCGAGCGGCAGCTCGACCTCGCCGGCAGCCTGCTGCGCCAGCGCGACGGCCTGTTCATGCAGACCCACCTGTCCGAGAACGTGGCCGAGGTCGAATGGATCCGCCGGCTCTTCCCCAGCCGGCGCTCCTATCTCGACGTCTACGCCCATGCCGGCCTGGTCGGCCCGCGCGGCGTGCTGGGCCATGGCGTGCATGTGGACGAGGATACGTTCCACACCTGCCACGCCACCGGCTGCGCCATGGCCCATTGCCCGACCTCCAACCTGTTCCTCGGCAGCGGCGCCTTCCGCCTGTTCGACGCGCTCGACCCGCGCCGCCCGGTCCGCGTCGGGCTCGGCACCGACATGGGCGCCGGCACCAGCCTGTCGCAGCTCCAGACCCTGAACGAGGCCTACAAGGTCGCCCAGTCCACCGGCCGCCGCCTGCACCCCGTCCAGGCCTTCTGGCTGGCGACCGCCGGCGGGGCCCGCTCGCTCCATCTCGACGACCGGATCGGCACGATCGCCCCGGGGATCGAGGCCGATCTCTGCGTGCTGGACCCGTACGCCACCCCGCTGATGGCCCAGCGGGCCGAGGAATGCGATACGATCGAGGACCTGCTCTTCGTGCTCATGATGCTGGGCGACGACCGCAGCGTCCGCGCGACCTACGTCGCCGGCGCCCTCGCCCACGACCGCGACCACGACCCTGACCACGACCGCGACGCCCCTCCGGCTGAATGACGCCCCCGGCCGAACCCATCGGATGAACCTGCCGAACAAGGAAGATTTCTTCCGGGAGAGCCCATGCAGATCCGCGCCCTGCGCCTGCTCGTCGAACTGGCCGAGGCCCGCTCGATCCGCCAGGTCGCGCGGCGGCACGGCTTGTCGGCCACCGCCATCGTCCGGCAGATCGACCAGATCGAGCATTTCTTCGGCACCCCCCTGTTCGAGCGCGATGAACGCGGCATCCGCGTGACCGAGGCCGGGCGCCTGGTCGCCGAACGGGCCCGCGCGGTACTCTTCCAGATCGACGATATCCACGCCCTGCTGGACGACATGCGCGGCCTCAGGCGCGGCCAGATCACCATCCAGGTCAGCGGCGGCGTCGTGGCCGGCCTGGTCTCGCCGATGATGCACGATCTGCAGACGCACCATCCCGGCCTGCGCTTCTCCGTCGCGGTCTCCAGCGCCGCCGAGGTCATCGCCGCCATCCGCGCCGGCCGCGCCGAACTGGGGGTGACGATGTTCGTGCCCGACGACGCGCGGCCGCTGATCCGCATGTCGCGCCCGATCACCCATGCCGCCATCGTCGGGCCCAATCACCCCCT
>NZ_JABXXP010000551.1 GCF_013376155.1 Nguyenibacter vanlangensis | reverse complement strand
CAGCGCGCCGCCGGCCAGCCCGGCCAGGACGGCAAGCGCCAGATACAGCGTGCCGACATGCCTGTGACTGAAGACGCGACCGCGTCGCGCCGGAAAGCTGCCGGTTCCGACCGCTGCTGGAACCTGGCCCTCTGTCGGCATGCGCCCAACCTCCTGCGACAAGGGGCCGGACGGGCGGCCCTGCTCAATTCGCCGCGACTTTACCGGAGCGTGCGGGGAAAAACGAGCCCCGGCGGGCCCGAAGGGACGCCCCGGGGGGTGCATCAGGGATGTCCTGGGGGAATATCAGGCCCGCGTTTCGGCCGACGGCGCGGCCGGATCGCGCGGCAGGACCACCAGGGTGAACAGCCCCGCGGGCGGCACGGGGTGGATGCTGGCCCGCGCTAGGTCGGCCGGCGGCAGCAGCGATTCGATCGCGAAATCCGGATGCCAGCCCAGCGAGCGCGAGGCGCGGGCCATGCTGCGCTCCACCGCCAGGCGCACGCCGCCGGTGGCCAGGAAATGATTGACGAACAGGATATGGCCGCCGGGCCGGACCACGCGCTTCAGTTCGGCCAGCAGGCGGCGCGGATTGGGCACCACCGAGGCGACGAACATCGCCACGGCGACGTCGAACGAGCCGTCGGCGAAGCGCGTCTCCTCGGCATCCATTTCCAGCAGCGCGTCGACATGGCGCAGATTCATGCGCGCCACGCGCTGGCGCGCGCGGTCCAGCATGTCGCCGGACAGGTCGATGCCGGTAATGCGCTTGTCCGACCGGTAATGCGGCAGCGCCAGGCCGGTGCCCACCCCGACTTCGAGCACCGCGGTGCCGGGCAGGCTGTTGACCGCGGCGACCGCGCGCTTGCGGCCGAATGCCGACACGCCGCCGAACAGCGCGTCATAGACCCCCGCCCAACGGCGATAGGCGGCTTTCACGGCCTCGGCATCCAGGGCGGAACGCGGGGCGGGCGTATAGCCCCCGACGGCGGTCGCCGCCCCACTGGCCTCGGGCGAGGCATCTTGAAGAACTTCGCTCATCAGGAATCCTCTCTGCCCTGCCGGGCGATTGTCTTCAAGTGGCCACGGGCGCGCGTCACGCCGTCAGGCCACAAATCCGCCCGCGCCATCGCCTGCGCCCTCCAGCCGGCGCAGGATGCAATCCCAGATCAGGCCGGCGGAATTGATGCCGTCGAAGCGGTCCATTTCCTGCAGCCCGGTCGGCGAGGTCACGTTGATTTCGGTCAGCCAGTCGCCGATCACGTCGATCCCGACGAAGATCAGCCCCTTCTCGCGCAGCATCGGGCCGATCGCCGCGCAGATCTCGCGGTCGCGGGGGGTCAGCGCGACCTGCACCGCCTTGCCGCCGACATGCATGTTCGACCGCGCCTCGCCCTCGGCCGGGACACGGTTGATCGCGCCGATCGGCTGCCCGTCGGCCAGGATGATCCGCTTGTCGCCGCGCCGCACCGCCGGTTCATAACGCTGGATCATCAGCGGCTCACGCGAGCGGGCGAAATGCATTTCCAGCAGGGCGTTCAGGTTTTCGTCGTCCTCGCGGATGCGGAACACCCCGGCGCCGCCATTGCCGAACAGCGGCTTGACGATGATGTCGCGCCATTCGGCGCGGAAATCGCGGATGGCCTGCTGGTCCCACGTCACCAGGGTCGGCGGCATCAGGTCGGGATAATGGGTGACCAGCAGCTTCTCGGGCGCGTTGCGCACCGACGCCGGGTCGTTGACCACCAGGGCGCGGTCCGGGCCGATGCCGTGGACATGTTCCAGCATATGGGTGGCGGTGATGTAGGCCATGTCGAAGGGCGGGTCCTGCCGCATCAGGATGACGTCCATCTGCGACAGGTCCAGGATCCGTTCCTCGCCCAGGGTCGCATGGTCTCCCCTGACGCGCCGGACGGCGGCCGGGCGGGCGCGGGCGGTCAGGCGCTCGG
>NZ_JABXXP010000550.1 GCF_013376155.1 Nguyenibacter vanlangensis | reverse complement strand
CAGCCGGGCCAGCGCGGCGCCGACCGGCCCGCAATGCGCTTCCGTCACCGTGCGCGGCCAGACGCCGGGCAGGAAAGTGGTGATCGCCGCCGGCCGCCCGGCCAGCACGCGCAGCGCCGCCCCGTCCCGCGCCGCCACCGGGCGCGGACAGGACAGGCCATGGTCGGACAGATACCCCATCAGCCCCAGGAACCAGGGCAGGTCCTCGGGATTCACCCGCCGCTCGTACAGGGTCAGGATAAAGTCGTTCCCCGTAACGCTCCCTTTGGCGTTCCCTGCGGCGCCCCCCGTGGTGCCCCCCGTGGTGCGCAGAACGAAATTACTGTTCTCGACCCCTTCGGCAATGCCGCGAAACGCCGTCAGCGCCCCGATATCGTACGCCGACAGAAACGCGCGCAACGCCCCGTCGGACACATCCGTATAGACAGCCATGCAAGCGGGTTCTGTTCAGCCCAGCGGCGCCGGCAGGCGGAAGATCACGTTCTCTTCCTTGACCGTCCGTTCCTCGATTTCCAGCGTAAAGCGCTTGGCCAGCGCCGCCACCATCTCCTGCACCAGCGCCTCGGGCGCCGACGCGCCGGCGGTGATTCCCAGCGTGCTCACCCCGTCCAGCACCGACCAGTCCAGGTCGCCCAGGCGCGGCACCAGCAGGGCGCGCGGCGCGCCCGAGCGCTCCGCCACCTCACGCAGGCGCTGCGAGTTCGACGAATTCGGCGAACCGATCACGATCACCAGGTCGCAGCCCGGCGCGATCGCCTTCACCGCTTCCTGCCGGTTGGTCGTGGCATAGCAGATATCCTCGCGCTTCGGCCCCTCGATCAGCGGAAAGCGGCGGCGCAGGATCTCGACGATCTCGGCTGTGTCGTCGACCGACAGCGTGGTCTGGGTAATGAAGGCCAGGCGCGCCGGGTCGGCCGGCTGTACGGTGCGGGCCTCCTCGGCATCATTGATCAGGGTCACCGCCCCCTGCGGCAACTGGCCCATCGTGCCGACCACCTCCGGATGCCCGGCATGACCGATCATCAGGATATGCCGGCTCTCCGGGCCGCCATCGGCGAAATGGCGCTCGGCCTCGCGATGCACCTTCGATACCAGCGGGCAGGTCGCGTCCAGATACAGCAGGTTGCGCCGCTCGGCCTCGGCCGGCACGCTCTTGGGCACGCCATGGGCGGAAAAGACGACATGACCGTCGGCCGGCACCTCGTCCAGCTCCTCGACGAAGATCGCCCCCTGCGCCTCCAGCGCCTCGACCACCGTACGGTTATGGACGATCTCGTGCCGGACATAGACCGGCGCGCCATAGCGGCGGATCGCTTCCTCGACCACCCGGATCGCCCGGTCGACACCGGCGCAGAACCCGCGCGGACCGGCCAGCAGGACCTTCAGCGACCGGGTCGGCGCGTCGGCCGATTCCAGGGCCGGGGCGGGATCGGGCGTGTGAATCATCTGATCTGGCATGGTGTTCCCCAAACGTCCGGCGGGCGGTATAGGATACGGGCCGAGGGCAGCCTCCGGCCGGCCGCTGCATCCCGATGCTGGTTCGGCCCTACGCAAAGCAGGGACATGGCGCAAGCCATTTTCCTGCGACTCCGGCGCATTTGGACCTACCCGTCCGACCGACGCCACAGAAACACACGCCGCGGACCATCCGTCCCCACGGCCGCCTGCAACCTGACCGAGAAAACGAGACCCCGGACCCCAGCATGACCATCGTCATTCCGACCGGCCCGCGCCGCCCCCGCCGTCCCGCCCTTCTCTGCGGCCTGGCGCTCCTGCCGCTCGCGATTCTGCTGACTGCCTGCGACGCCGACAATCCGAACGCCTTCGCCCCCGCCTGCCCGCTCGTCGAGGTCCCGGGCCCCGCCGCCGACCTGGCGGCCTACGATGGCGAGACGCACGATGTCGGCCACCTGGTCGCCCGCGCCAGCCT
>NZ_JABXXP010000549.1 GCF_013376155.1 Nguyenibacter vanlangensis | reverse complement strand
ATGGGCGGCGGCAATGGCGGCATGATGGGCGGCGCCATGGGGGCGATGGGTGGCGGGGCCATGGGTGGCGCCATGGGCCTGCCGTCCCTGTCCTCGGCCGGCGCCGGCAACCTCGCCGGCCTGCTGGGCTATTGCGTGCAGAACAACTATCTCGGCACCGGCACCGCCTCTCCGGTCATGAGCGCCCTGGGCCGCAAGGCCGGCATCGACCCCCGGACCGACAGCCAATACCAGGCGGGCCGGAACGGTCTGCTGGACACCGGGGGCGGCAACACCTTCTCGCTGGCCGGAGCGGGGCAGGGGATCAAGCAGCAGATGACGCAGAAAATCTGCACCCTGGTCCTGAACCGCGCCCGCTCCATGCTCTGACGCCCACCCGGCAACGCGGTCGGCGCCGGCCGCGCGGCCGCAGCAGGAGCAACACATGACCGACGACGGCACAATCGCTGCGCCACGCGTCGCATTCCTCGGGACCGGGATCATGGGTGCGCCCATGGCCCGTCATATCGCCCAGGCGGGATATCGGATTTCGGCCTGGAACCGCACGGACGACAAGGCCCGTCCGCTGGCGGCATTCGGCGTCGAGGTGGCCCCGAGCGCTGTGCAGGCGGTATCCGGCGCGGATATCGTGATCGTCATGGTGACCTCCGGCCAGGCCGCGAACCAGATCCTGTTCGAGGACGGCCGGGCCGCCGCCCACATCAAGGCCGGCGCCATCGTCGTCATGATGAGTTCGATTGCCGTGGACGTGGCCAGGACACAGGCTGCGCGTCTGCGGGAGCTGGGGATCGGCTATGTTGACGCGCCCGTTTCCGGCGGCGAGAAAGGGGCGATCGACAAGACGCTGGCGATCATGGCCGGCGGGTCGCCGGACGACATTGCGGCGGTATCGCCCCTGCTGGGCGTACTGGGGCGCGTGACGTATATCGGTCCGGTCGGGACGGGGCAACTGGCCAAGCTGGCCAACCAGGTCATCGTCGCCGGGACGATCACCCTGATCGCCGAAGCCTTCACGCTGGCCGAGCGCGGCGGCGCGGATCCGGCGCGCGTGCGACAGGCCCTGACGGGCGGCTTCGCCGACAGCGTGATCCTGCAGCAGCACGGGCTGCGGATGATCGAACGCCGGTTCACCCCCGGCGGCGACGCGATCAATCAGGTCAAGGACCTTGATGCGGCGGCCAGGATCGCCGAGGAACACCACCTGGCGCTGCCGGCGACCGAGCGGGTCGCCGAGCTGTTTCGCGCCATGGTTGCCGCCGGCGACGGCGGCCTCGACCACAGCGGCATCTTCCTCCATATCGCGCGCCTCAATGGCCTGCCGACCCATGACATCATACATGACATCATAACGGATGACGCCACGACCGGAGAGCCGTCACGAAAAGCCTGACATGACGCGGTGATTCCGCCGCGTCGCGATCCGCTCTACGGCGCGTCGATCCGCAGCAGCACCTTGGCCGCCGATCGCCGGTCCGCCGCGGCCGCGAACGCGTCGGCAAAGGCGGCAAACGCGACTTCATGGGTGACCAGCCCGTCCGCGATCCGCGGATGCGCCGCCAGCATCGTCAGCGCCTCGGCGAATTCGCCATCGAAACGGAACGACCCGCGCAGGTCCAGTTCCCGCGCGAGGATCTGCGCCATCGGCACAGCGACCATGCCCGGCGGAAACATCCCCACCTGCACCAGGATGCCGCCCCGCCGCGCCCGCGCGACGGCGGATGGCAGCGCCTCTTCCACGCCCGTGGCCTCGAACACGACGTCGAATTCCTCCTCGGGCGCGGCATGGCGCGCATTCCACGTCTCGGTCGCTCCCAGCCGGCGCGCGACCGCCAGCGGAAAATCATGCAAATCGGTGGCGACGATGCGTACCGCGCCACGGACCGCCAGGGCGGCGACGATCAGCGCGCCGATCGGCCCCGCCCCCTGCACCAGG
>NZ_JABXXP010000548.1 GCF_013376155.1 Nguyenibacter vanlangensis | reverse complement strand
CTGGCCGAGCGGCTGCGCCATCTGGCGCAACCCCAGCGGCTGATGATCCTGTCGCTGCTGGCGGGGCACGGCGATCGGGGAAAGGAATACGCGGTGGGCGACATCGAGGCGCTGACCGGCATCGGCCAGCCGGCGCTCAGCCAGCAACTGGCCGAATTGCGCCGTGCCGGCCTGGTCGCCACCCGGCGCCAGGGGCGGTTGGTGCGCTATCGGCTGGCCGAGGATGAATGCGGCCGCCAGGCCCGGGCGATCCTCGGGCTTCTTCATATGGATTTCCGTACGGACGGTCCGGCCGGCCCAGCCTCCGTGGCGACGCCCGAGAGAGCGCCCGAGGGCGCCCCGTTTCGGGACGACGCGCCCGGCGATGCCGCTGGCTTCGTCGCCATCCTGCCGCGTCCGGCGGCCTGAGCCCGGCCTGGTCCCCGCATCAATCCCGGTAATCGGGCTGTTCCCGATCCAGCTTGCGCCGCAGCGCCTGCCAGGCCAGTTCGCCCTTGTCCGCCTCCTCGGCGAATTGCCGCCGGGTGCGGGCGACCTTCTCCGGCGAGGGCACGTGCAGCGCCGCCCCGGTGGATTGCGCCGCCACCTGGATGCGGCAGGCCTGCTCGAGATAATAGGTGCGATAGAACGTCTCGGCGATAGTGCGCCCGACCGTCAGCAGGCCGTGATTCTGCAGGATCATCGCGTTCCTGTCGCTCAGGTCGCGCACCAGGCGCTCACGCTCGCTCAGATTGTCGTCGGCGGCGATCCCTTCATAGGAATGGAAGGCCACGTCGCCGGAAAATTCGATGCTGATCTGGTTCAGCGGCAGGATGCCCACGTCCTGCGCCGCCACCACCATGCCCGCCAGCGTATGGGTGTGCATCACGCAGGCCGCGTCGGGGCGGCTGCGGTGGATGGCCGAATGGATCACGAAGCCGGCCGGATTGACCGGATAGAGGGTGGGCTGCGCCGGCAGCCCGTCCGCATCGACCACCACCAGCGACGACGCGGTGATTTCCTCGAACAGATAGCCGTACGGATTGACCAGGAACCGATGCGCCGCCCCCGGCAGGCGGACCGACAGGTGGGTATAGACCAGGTCGGTCATGCCAAAGAGCGCCAGCAGGCGATAGGCCGCCGCCAGGTCGCGGCGCAGCGCGCCCTCGTCGGGCCGGGTCCCCTCGGCGGTTTGGGTCCCGGTATTTTGCAGATTCTCCATTATGACCCTCCGACAGGCGAAAACGACACGGACGAATAACCGGGATATTAGCGCACCCCGCGCCAGGACGCACGGGCGCGACGCGCCGGAAGGTCCGGCGGTGTCGTTCCGGATTAAATATGAAACGATCAAAGTGAAGTTCAGCAATCGCGGCGGAAGACGGAAAAATGTCGGTTTTTCAACCTCTTCCCCGTCCACCCGCCATATTGTCCCGGCATGGCCCCGTCGCGTGGGACCGTGATAGGCTGGCGCCGGCGAGCACCGCCCCCGCCATGATGGCGCTTCAGACCCAGCAAGAAGGATGCATGCGTGTCCGGCAGCCGATATGCCACCATTCTCCTGCCGCTCCTGTTCTGGGTGGTGGCCTGCCTGACCGTTCAGGGCGCCCGCGCCCAGGCCCCGGCGGGGGCCGAGGGCCGGCCCGGCTTCGTCCGCGACGGCCGGCTGGTCGTCTGTACCAACCCGACCCTGCCGCCCATGACGTTCATCGACGGCACGTCGGACAGCGACCTGGCGGGGGTGGACATCGACGTGGCGCGCTGGCTGGGCCGGTACTGGCATGTTCCGGTCAGCTTCGTGACGATGGATTTCATCGGGCTGTTCCCCAGCCTGGAGGCCGGGCGCTGCGGCATGGTGATCAGCGGCGTGCTGCGCCAGCCCGCGCGCGAGCTGCGCTTCGACGCCGTGCCGTACCAGCAGACCGGCCTGGTGGTGGTGGCGCGTGCCGGCACG
>NZ_JABXXP010000547.1 GCF_013376155.1 Nguyenibacter vanlangensis | reverse complement strand
AGACCAGGCCGCAGAACGCCAGGCGCAGGGTCGTCGGCAGCGCCGCGGCAACCAGGTCGCGCACCGGTACGCCCGCCTGGACGGAATAGCCGAAATCGCCCCGCAGGACCCGGCCCGCCGTCTGCAGATACTGCACCGGCAACGAGGCATCGGCGCCATAGGCGACGCGGATCGCGGCGATCTGCTGCGGCGTCAGCCCCAGATCGGGATCCTGGAACTTCACCAGGACCGCATCGCCCGGCATGACCTGCAGCAGGACGAAGGTCAGCGTAAAGGCCCCCCAGAGGATGAAGGCCGCTTGTCCCAGACGGCGCAGGACATAGGATGTCACGGGACGCATCATGGCCGGCCTGCCTGCCGTCCGGCCGGGCGGGCCAGCCAGGCGGGATAGAACCACGGACGGCCGACCGCCTCGAAGGCCATGGCCCTGACATTGCGGGCCCCGGCATAGACCTGGGGCTCCTCGAAGATGGGGATATAATAGGCCTGTTGCAGAATATAGGCCTGTACCCCCTGCAGCAGGCGCAGGCGTTCCGCCGGATCGGTGGCCGAGGCCACGGCGTCGAGCTGCCCGTTCAGCGCCGGGTCGAGGAAGTGATGCACCTTCGTGCTCTGCCCCCCGCGCTGCAGCAGCATGTCGCGATTGCGCGGATAGAACATGCTTTTGACCACGTCCGGATCGGCACGCCCGACTTCGGCGGGCGCCACGGGCGCGCGCAGCGGATTGAGGTTGTCCAGGATCACCCCGGCCGCCGAGCCGGACATGACGTTCAGTTGCACGCCCATGCGCCGCCATTGCTGGGCGATCAGTTCCAGCATCGTCTTGCTCTGCGGTTGCGGCAGGGATTCGTGCACGCCCAGGACCAGCTTCTGCCCATCGCGATAGCGCAGCCCGTCGGGGCCGAGCCGCCACCCGGCCTCGTCCAGCAGGTGACGCGCCAGCGCGGGGTCATAGGTCAGCAGCGGCGACAGGTCGGTAAAACCCGCGGCAGTGCCGGCCAGCAGGCCGCGCGCCACCGGGTAATGGACCGAATACAGCGTATCGGCGATCTCCTTGCGATCCGTCGCATGCAGCAGGGCCTGGCGCACGCGCAGGTCCGCGACGATCGGGTTCTCGGGCCGGAACGCCAGGCCGTTATCGACCCCGCGGGTCGATTGCGCATACAGATCATAGCCGCGCAGCGCGACCTGTTCCTCGTCATAGGCTTCGACCTGGCGGATGAAATCGGCCTGTCCGGCCAGCAGCGCGCCGATGCGGATACTGTCCTCCGGCACGACCAGGATGCGGATCGCATCCAGCCGCGCACGACCTTGCCCGGCAAAGGGCGGGGGCGCCCAGGCATAATCTCCGCGCGCGACCAGGTCGACTTCCTTGCCCAGGATTTCGTGCGAAACGACGAAGGGCCCGGACCCCACGATCGCCGTGGCCTTGCCCATGTCGTCGAACGGCCGGCGCAATGTCGCCAGCGAGACCAGTCCCGAGCCGATCACCGACGTGCCCTGCAGAAAGCCGGGCGACGAACGGGTGAAATAGAACCGGACCGTATAAGGATCGACGACCTCGCTGTGGTCGTAATTATTGATCACCTCGGACGGCGGCAGCTTCAGCGCCCGGTCGCCCTTGCCATAGATGTCGAAATTCCGCGCCACCACCGCGGCATCGAGCGGCGTGCCGTCCGAAAACGTCACGCCCCGGCGGATATGGAAGGTGAATTCCGTATAGGCGTCGTTGACGGTCCAGGATTGCGCGATCCAGGGCAGGATGCGCAATGTCCGCGGGTCCTGCCAGGTCAGGCGGTCGGTGATCTGGTTCAGGATGCCGCCATTCGGATAGAATCCTCCGGCCGGCGGGTAGAGATTACGATGCGGCTGTTTCTCGAGATAGATCAGCGTCCCGCCGGCCACGGGCGCGCCGCCGCCCGCCGGCGCGGCC
>NZ_JABXXP010000546.1 GCF_013376155.1 Nguyenibacter vanlangensis | reverse complement strand
GATCGCCGCCCCCAGCACCCCGGCCCCGATCCCGCCCGCGACCCCCAGGCCGCGCCCGGCAATACCGCGCGTGGCGGCCAGCACGATGCCGACGATCAGCCCGGCTTCCATCACCTCGCGAAAGACGATCAGCAGACTGCCCAGCATCTCAGTGCGTTCCTTCCTGCCCTGCGCCGTCCGCGGTCACCGTGCCCGTGGCCAGGTCGGGATGATAATCGTCGAAGAATTTATAGGTGCCGGGATGCAGCGGCCCGGCATGGACGGTGATCGTGCCGCCCTGCACGACGATCTTCTCGAACTTCATGTCATAGCTCTCGAATTCGTCCACCGTGTCGTCCTGGTTGGTCAGCGTCATCAGAAAGCGCTGACCGGCCGGGACGGTCACATGGTCCGGGCTGAAATGATGGTTCTTCACCACCAGATGCACCGGGTCCTGCGCCAGGGCGGCGGCCGGGGACAGGACCATGCCCGCCGCGCCCGCCGCCAGGATCAGGCGCATGACGGCCATCGGGCCGCGGGCGCGGCGCGCCGGGGCGAAAGAGAGGCGCGGACGGAAGAAAGGCGCGGCACGCATGGGCGGATCCAGCAGAATCGTGCTTCGCTGCTAATGCGACTGGTTCGCACTGTCAACTTGACGTGCTATGCGGTGACGCGTTCGCCGCTGCGGAAACCCATGATGTCCCATCCTTTCGCGTTCATGCGCCTGCCCTATGCCGTGCTGATCGCACTCGACAGCCGGATGTACCATTACTGGATGCAGCCGGTTCACTACCTGGTCCGGATCGTTCACATCATCAGCATGTCCGGCTTCTTCGGCATCGACATGATCTTCGGCGCCGCTTTGTTCCGCCGCAACGGCCATGCCGCGCTGGCCGCGATCACCCGGCTGATCGTGCCCTGGCTGCACACGCTGTTCGCCGTGGCGATGCTCAGCGGCGTGGGGCTGTTCTTCTACGACCCGGTGCATATCGGCAGCCGGGGCTATCTGACGCCCAAGCTGCTGCTGATCGCGCTGGCGCTGGCGCTGGCCGCCTTCTGCCACCGCCGGGTCTATATGCCGGCGCTGGGCGGCGGCCCGGCCGGCATGCTGCGCGCGCGCGCCGCCGCCGGCCTGTCGCTGCTGCTGTGGAGCGGCGTGATCGTGATGTCCTGCCTGAACAGCGAGGGCGTGCCGAAGGTCTTTCTGCGCTGACCGCCGGCCCCGCTATTGGGCTCCGGGCGGCCAGGCGCCTATAATCGGGCCATGACACGGCGGCAGGACAGGCAGAAGAGCAAGAGGCGGAACGGATCGCGGGACAGGCGGGCCGGGCTGGCGGTCGCGCTGGCCGGAATATGCCTGCTGGGCGCCGCCGCGCTGTACCGCGCCGCGATCGGCGCCGGCACGCCGCCCCGGATCGGCGGCGATTACGTGCTGGTGAACGACCAGGGCCGCATCGTGTCGCAGGATTCGTTCCACGGCCGCTACACGCTGGTCTATTTCGGCTATACCCACTGCGTCGATGTCTGTCCGCTGACCCTCTCCACCGTCACCGCGGCCCTGGCCCGGCTGGGGCCCCGGCAGGATGACATCGTGCCCCTGTTCGTCTCGGTCGATCCGCAGCGCGACACGCCGGCGGCGCTGCACCGCTACGTCGCCGCCTTTTCGCCCCGGATCGTGGGCCTGACCGGCAATGCGGCGGATATCGACCATATGCTGGCGGAATTCCGCGCCATGGCGCGCCGCCATCCGGACGCCCGGGCGCCGGACGGCTACCTGATGGATCACAGCTCGGTGCTGTATCTGATGGACGGGGACAACCGGCTGGTCTCGCTGTTCCCGGTCGACGCCGACGCGGGCGAGATCGCCGCCCGCCTGCGCCGGCTGCTGCCGCCCGCGTCCTGATCCCTCATCCCAGGGCACTCGTCACCCCAGGCGAAAACGGCGCCCGACCGCCATCGCC
>NZ_JABXXP010000545.1 GCF_013376155.1 Nguyenibacter vanlangensis | reverse complement strand
CCGGCGGCGGGCGCGGCAGTGCGCAGGCGGCGGGCCAGCGCGTCGAGCACGCCGTTGACCATCTTCGGCTCGTCCCCCGAGAAGAACCCATGGGCGATGTCGAGATATTCGTTGATTACGACGCGGGTCGGCACGCCCTCGACCACCGCCAGTTCGGCGCCGGCGGCGCGCAGCAGTGCGCGCAGTACCGGGTCGAGCCGCGCGAACGGCCAGGATGACGGCAGCACGTCGACGATCAGCGCATCGACCTGCTCGCGCCGGGCGACGGCCGAGCGGGCGACCTGCTCGAACAATTTCGCATCGGCCTCAGGCACCGTACCGTCTTCATAATCCTCCGCCTGATCGCCGGGCACGCGTCCCAGCCGGTGGCGCAGAAACTGCGCGATCACCGTCTCGGGCGCGTCGTCGGCCTGCTCGATCTGGAACAGCGCCTGCACGACTGCCACGCGCGACGCGGTGCGCGACCGGGGCTTGTGGTGTGTGCCGTCTTCGTCCTGTACGCCGCTCATGGGCCTGTCTCCTGCTGCCGCTGATCCGTGAAAGGCGGCTTCATCGCCTCTTTATGCCGTCAGGTCCATAGCCCGAGGCGACCGCAGCGCCGGAATCGGCGGCCGGGACCCTGATCGCGGCCGGCCGCTCCTCGCCCGGGCCGACCGGGATCGATTCCAGGATCGCCGCGAAATCCTTGGTTTCACGAAAATCCCAATGCACGCTGGCAAAGCGGATATAGGCCACGATATCGACCTCGCGCAGCGTGTCCATCACCAGCTTGCCGATGTCGCGCGATGCGATGTCCGTCTCGCCCGATGCCTCCAACTGGCGCACCAGGCCGTTGACGATGCGGTCGATCCGGTCTTCGTCCACCGGGCGCTTGCGCAGGGCCACGCGGATCGAACGCGCCAGCTTGTCGCGCTCGAACGGCACCCTGCGCCCGTCGGCCTTGACGACATACAGGTCGCGCAGTTGCACCCGCTCGATGGTGGTAAAGCGCTGGCTGCAGGACGCGCAGATACGGCGGCGGCGAATCGCGGTTCCGTCCTCGTGCGGACGGCTGTCCTTTACCTGGGTGTCCTCGTGACCACAAAAAGGGCATCGCATGCGTGCGGGCTTCCCAACCGGCGTTGCGGCGCGTGCCGGCTGTCCGACGGGCGCCCGAGTTCGTCATCGCGGAACATGTGGCGGAAACCGCCGCCAATCGTGCCCCGGCGCGTAGCCCGCACGAAATGCGCATGAAATCGCCCGGGCGCAAGCCCGGACGTGCGATCGCCCGGTTTTCGGCGACTCAGGCTTGCTGGTAATATTCCTGCTGGTAACGTCGCAGCGAACGAACAGGCAAGGACCCCATGATGACGCGACGCGCGCTGCTGGTCGGAATGCTGGCCCTGGCGGGTACCGTTGGTGCCCGGCCGGCCCTGGCGGCAGACGCCCCCTCGCCGGCGGTGCCGGGACAGGCCCCCCCTGGACAGGCCGACGCCGGCGCCGATATCGACATACGCGATAGCTGGATGCAGATCCTGCAGCCCGACCGCCGAATCGCTACCGGCTATTTCACCATCGAAAATCGCGGCAAGGACGCCCATCTGCTGAACGGAGTGACCGCGCCGGCCTGCCATGCCCTGTATGCCCACCATACAGAGCAGGAAAGCACGGGGGAGACCGCGGCACTGTTCGACCATCTGGCGCTGCCGGCGCAGACGGTCCTGGTCTTTCCGCCGGGCGGGTATCACCTGATCTGCAGCGGGTATGACGACAGCGTGCAGCCCGGACGGCGCATTCAGGTGACGTTTCATTTCCTGGGCGGCACGACGCGAACCGTGCCGTTCGATATCCGGCCCAACCCCGACCAGACCGACGCGACGCCGTAGCACGGCCCCTGGCGACGCGGCCCGCGCGGCGTTTCCCGTCGCGGGCCACGGGGCCGGCACGTCCTCAGGCCGCGGTGG
>NZ_JABXXP010000544.1 GCF_013376155.1 Nguyenibacter vanlangensis | reverse complement strand
CGGCGGAGCGAGCGGCGCACCATCCGGCGCGGCGCCTTGCCCGGACGGTGGCACGGCGCCCGGCTGGTCCGCCGTGTCTTTCTCCTCAGTCATGACGGCCGCCCATCCGTGCGGACGATGCGCACGCGCTGCTCGCTGGTCTTGTCGCCCAGCCGCAATTCGGCCGCCGCGAACAGCCGGTCGACGATTATCCAGTTCTGGCGGACGCGATAATTGGCCAGCGCGGGATTGCCGTCCGGCCCCAACACGAAGAGCGGCGGCAGGTCACCCTGCCCAATCCCGCTTGGGAAGGCGATATAGACTTTCCGTCCGTCGTCGAAGGCCCGCAGCGGTTGCCAGGGCGGCACGCCGCCTTTCACGTCCTGGATCGCGTAGCGGAAATTGAGGGCGTCGAGGTTCAACCCGGTATCGACAGGCGCCTCATCGCCGGCCGCATCGTCCTGCCGGCGCAGCGCGATCAGATCGTCCTCGGGATAGTCCCACGACACGGAGGCCATATAGGTCGCCGGCGTTGCGCGCAGCTCCGCCAGGTAAGTCCGCCGATCAGTGTTGACGATCAGGTTCGTCGTCAGGTCCGGCCGGGTCGGCTTGAGCAGGATATGCACCCGTTTGGCGGCCCCTGTGCCGCTGGACGTATCGCCGATGACCCAGCGCACGGTATCGCCGGCCGCGACCGGGCCGGAACCGACCAGCTTCTCGCCGGGTTGGAGCATAATGTCGGTGATCTCGCCGGGGGAGGCGTAGACCTGATAGAGCGCCCCGGGGCTGTAGGGATAGACCTGCACCGCATTGACGAACCCGGCCCGCGTCGGCTGGATCCGCGCCGCCAGATTGGCTTGAGTCACGCGTGTCGCGGGGTCGGCGGACTCCGGCGCGGCGTGTCGTGTCCTCGATCTGTGCGGCGGCAAGGGCTTCAGTTGCCCGGGCAAGGGCAGCGGCTGAGGCACCTCCACGACCTGCACCGGCTTCGGCGGATCCGGCAGACGCGTCGCCTGGACCGCATCATCATAGCGGATGGCGGGCGGCTGATAGGGCCCGGCACAGGCGGACAGCGCGAGCAGCATCAGCGGCAGGGCGCGCAAGACCGTGCGGATCATTGTCCGAGTTCCTTCGACCAGTTGATGGCGGTAATGGTGATGCCGAGCGGGTTCTTCCGCAGACGATCGGCGGTGCGCGGCGTGACGATCATCACCGTGAGAATGGCGGTCCAGCGCTCGGTGCCGGTGAACGCGCCGTCGCGGTAGTGCCGCTCCGTCCAGGCGACGCGGAAACTGTTCGGCGATGCCCGGATCACCGACGACACATCCACCTCCACCTGCTCATGGCCGATCCGCGAGAACGGATCGCTCAGACGCGCGTCGTCATTCAGCGCCTGTGCCCCGGAAATGGCAGTGAAATCATAGGCGCGCAGCCAGTTCTGCCGCACGACCACAGGATCGGCGGATAGACTGCGCACATCCTCGATGAAGCGCGCCAAATACCACGCCACCTGCGGATCGGTGGGCACATAGGCCGTGGTCGCGGGTCCGACCGCCTGTGCCTGCCCCAACCGGTCGACCTGCACCACCCAGGGTACGATCGTGCCACGGGCCGCCTGCTGGATCAGCGCCATGCCCAATGCAGCAGCGAGCAGGAGCGAGCCGAACGCCATGCAGCGCCAGTTGCGCGCCTGCACGCGGGCCGAACCGATCCGCTCGTCCCAGATCTGAGCGGCTTTCTGATAGGGGGTCACCGGAATCGGCGTGTCCCCGTAGCGTGTGGTGGAACGACGGAACATCATTCTTTCTCCGAGAGATCGATGGACGCGGATCCGCCGCCGCCATCGGCCGAGCGGATGACGTTGGCAGCCTCGGCCGCATGGGCCGCGGCATTGCGGCGTTTCATGTTTCGCGCCCAGCGCGGCGGCTTGGCGTCATCCCCGCCCCCCGCACCACCCCCGCTGCC
>NZ_JABXXP010000543.1 GCF_013376155.1 Nguyenibacter vanlangensis | reverse complement strand
AGCCGGCGCCGCGGCCGGCTGGGCCGGCGGCACCGCCAGGGTCAGCACATTGTCCGCCCGGTTCAGGTCGGGAATGTCGTGCCCGGGGTCCAGCGCCACCGATTGCGGCGTGCGCGTGGTCGGAATCGTCAGTTCGATCTCGTTGCGCAATTGCCAGGCCTCGGTCGGGATGCGCAGGCGCGAGGTCGTGCCGTCGGTATAGGTCAGCACCAGCGTGACCGGCAGCGGCAGCCAGCCCTTGTTGTCCACCGTCACCAGCACGCCGCGCGCCGGGCCCTCGCCGGTCACGGCGGCGGATTTCACGGCATAATCCGGGCCCCAATTATTGAAATACCAGCCGCGCCAGAACCAGGACAGGTCCTCGCCGCCCTCGCTGTCCATCAGGCGGAAGAAATCGGACGGCGTGGGATGGCGATAGGCCCACAGCGCGATATAGCGCCGGAAGGCGCGGTCGAACCGTTCCGGCCCCAGGATCTGCTCGCGCAGCAGCTTCAGCCCATAGGCCGCCTTGAAATAGGTCACCGGGTGGCGATAACGCTCGGGCACCAGGTCGGTCGGCGTCATCAGCCGGGGGGCCGCCGGGTCGCGCAGCACGGACAGGATGTCGTCCGCCGGCCTGCCGGTCGCGGGCGCGAACTCGGCATCGCGCTTCGGCGCGAATTCCCCGTTGTTGAAATCGTCCGAGGCATAGGTGTCGATGAAGGTGTTGAACCCTTCGTCCATGAAGGCATGGCGCCGCTCGTTCGACCCCACGATCATCGGGAACCAGTCATGGCCCAGCTCGTGCGTGGTGATCCAGAACAGTTCCGGGTCCTTGTCATGCATGCCGTCGAAGACGATGCCCGGATATTCCATGCCCGCGCCATGGCCGCCCAGGTTGATCGCGTCCGGCCAGGGATAGGGGTACCATTGGCGCGAGAAATATTCGATCGCGTGCTTCACATAAGCGGTCGACCGGTCCCATTGATGGGCCCCGATGCCTTCGACCGGATAGACCGACATCGCCAGGCGCGGCACCGCCGGATGGCCGGATTCGACCACCAGCGGCGGCAGGTCCAGCCGCGCCGCGTCCCACAGGAAGGCGGGCGACGCGGCGAAGACCACGTCGCGGGTGTCGTTCATGCGGAAATGCCAGGTCCTCGTCCCGCTCTGCGCCAGGTGGCTCTTAGGATCGCTGACGTCGGCCTGGGTGCGGATCATCACCCGTTCGTCGCTGCGGGCGGCCTGGGCCAGGCGGTCGCGCTCGGTCTGGGTCAGCACGTCGGCGGGATTCAGCAGCGCGCCGGACCCCACGACGGTGAAGTTCCACGGCACGGTGACGCTGTAGTCGATGTCGCCATATTCCAGATAGAATTCCTGGCCCAGATAGGGCGCGGTATCCCAGCCGCGGAGATCGTCATAGACGGCCATGCGCGGGTACCATTGCGCCACTTCATAGATGTCGCCGTTGCGCGTGGGGGTCACGGCGGTCCGGCCGCCCCATTCGCCGGGGATCGTGTAATGCCAGACGATCTTCAGCCGGATGCGCCCGCCCCTGGCCTCGAGCGGCGCCGGCAGCGGCACCTGCATCCGCGTGTCGGAAATCAGCGGCGTGACCGGGATGCTCTTGCCGTCCTGCTCGATCGACACGCTCTCGATCGCCTCGCCATCCGTGTGCTCGCCATGGCGCTGCGGATTGGCGAAGCCGCCGCGCGACCCGTCGCGATAGATGTTCTGGTCGAGCTGCACCCACAGCACGTCCAGCGCGTCGGGACTGTTGTTGGTGTAGGTGATCACCTCGCTGCCCGACAGCAGCCGGTTGGCCGGGTCGATCGCCGCCTTGATCTCGTAATCCGCGCCGTTCCGCCAATAGGCCCAGCCGGGCGCCCCCCCGCCCGAGCGATAGGCGTTGACCGGGGTCGGATAGGCCAGCGGGGCGAAGATCCGCGCCGGGTCGGGCGGCGGCGGCAC
>NZ_JABXXP010000542.1 GCF_013376155.1 Nguyenibacter vanlangensis | reverse complement strand
GGTCGGACGACAGGCCGGGCAGCAGGACCGGGGACGGCATGCGGGCGGGCGGCCAGTCGCGCTGGGCCACCAGGTAGATACCGGTCCCGCCGTCCGGCGTGGTGACGCCGCGGACGATCCGGTGGGGCGTCGCCTCGCCGAACTGGATCTGGCCGTGATGCAGGACGGGGCGCAGCCGCTTGTGCAGCGCGATCCACGCGGCCAGCCGGTCCTGCTCGTCGGTGGAAAGGCGGGTCGGGTCCAGTTCCAGCCCCAGATGGCCGAACAGCGCCACGGCGGCACGGAAATCGATCGACGTGGCGCGATGGTCCAGCCAGTTCGGACTGGCGGAGATGTGGCAGCCCGTGATTTCGGGCGGCAGGAAATGCCAGGCGCCGTCCTGGATCAGCAGGCGGTCGGGCGCGGATGTATTGTCCGAGGTCCAGACCCGCTGCACATGGCCCAGCGCCCCCCAGTCGGCCCGGCCGCCGCCCGAGGCGCAGCTTTCGATTTCCAGCGCGGAATGGACGGCATGCAGCTTGTCCCACAGGGCATAGAGGGCGAGGACCTGCCGCCGATAGGCGGGACGGCCGCCTTCGTCCGCCGCGGCCAGCAGGTCGCGGTTGAAATCCCATTTGATATAGTCGATGCGCGCGTCGACGACCTGCTCCGAGATGACGCGCAGCAGATAGCCGGCGACGTCCGGCCGCGAGATGTCGAGGACGAGCTGATTGCGCGAGGTCAGCAGCGGGCGGCCGCGCACCTGCAGCACCCAGTCCGGATGGGCGCGATAGAGGTCGCTGTCGGGATTGACCATCTCGGGCTCGAACCACAGGCCGAATTCCATGCCCCGCGCATGGACATAGTCGGACAGCGGCCAGAGCCCCTGGGGAAACAGCGCCAGGGCGGGCGTCCAGTCGCCCAGGCCCGCGCGGTCGTTGCGGCGGGCGCCGAACCAGCCGTCATCCAGGACGAACCGCTCCACGCCCAGCCGGGCGGCGATGTCGATCTGCTGGCGCAGCCGGTCCTCGGCCAGGTCGAACTGGTTGGCCTCCCAACTGTTGAGCAGCACCGGGCGGGGCTTCATCTGCCCGGTGGGCCAGCGCAGCAGGTGCCGCCGCGCATAGGCGTGGAAGGCGCGGGCACAGCCGGCAAAGCCATCGGCGGAATAGGTCGCATAGACCGTCGGCGTGTCCAGGCCGGCGCCCGGTTCCAGCGTGCCTTCGCCGGGATGGAGATATTCGCCGACCGTCAGGCGGATCCGCCCGTCTTCCATCCGTTCGGCGCAGAGGCGGTGGCCGCCGCTCCATCCCAGTTGGGCGGCCCAGGCGGGCCCGGCATTGCGGCTGGTGGCGGGCAGGCCCGCGACGATGCCCGGAAAATGGTCGTGCGTGCGGTTGCGGCGGCTTTCGATGACGATGCCGCCCTCGGCCAGGGACATCGGCGCGATGGCGAATTCATGCGCCCACGCGCCATGCAGCACGCCCAGCGCCGCGATTTCGGCGGGCAGCAGGAAAGTGCCCGAGACCAGCCGTTCGACCAGCAGGGGCGCATCGCCCCGGTTGCTCAGCCGCATCGACGCGGCCAGCACGTCGTCGGCGCAGCGCAGGGTAATGCGCAGGCCGATGGCCGAGAGCGCATCCGACGCGTCGATGACCAGTTCGTCCGGCGTCTGCCGGATGGCGTCGACCTGGAACAGGGCCGTCCAGTCGCGCCCGTCGGGGCGGGCGGCCACCAGCCCGGGCAGGTCGAAATTCCAGGCGCCGATCGTATCCAGCAGGGTGATCGTCGGCTGCCACTGGTCGGGCCCGTTATCGGGCGTGTCCGGGGACCGGACGGCGTAGAGCGCCGCGGCGTCGAGATGATCCGGCAGGCGGCCGCCCCAGTAGGCGATCTCGGGCAGGCCGGTGGCGCGGCGGATCAGCAGCAGGGTCATGCCCGTGCCGTCCAGCCGCAGCATGCCGGTGGGCAG
>NZ_JABXXP010000541.1 GCF_013376155.1 Nguyenibacter vanlangensis | reverse complement strand
TCGGCGCCGTGCCAGCCGACCGGGGTCGCGATATTGACGGTCGGCAGGAAGGTGGGATCGGGCGCGGGCAGCACCGGATGCGGGCCGGTACCGGCCGCGACCGTCTGCGTCGCCTGTTCGGGATGCAGCGCCAGCCGATAACAGCCGGCAGTCAGCAGCGCGAGCAGGACGGCACCGCCCAGCAGCAGCCGGGTAGGAGGGCGTTTCATGGCGAACCTCGACGGGCGGAAGGCCCCGTGGGCTGGCCCGGACCGTCCGGCCCGGCCAAGGGGCCGAATGGAGAGAATCAACGAAACAAGGCGTGCCCCGAATGTCAGCCCAATCCCCGCCGCCACGCAACCGCGCCCGCCCGTCATTCAAACCGGCCAATGTCCCGCCTTCGCAATCCGCGGGGGCATCCCGACGATCGGGATCCTTCTAAACCATTGTTTTATAAAACATCTTTGACGGACGACCCGCCTGTCATCCTATCACAATAATTTGAGACGATTTGCCCAACATCGGGGCAAAGGGCGCCCGTGCCCTTGCGGCCGGCCATCCAGCGGGTTGTAATGGCGGGAAATATTTCGGAGACCATGATGCGACATGTCATTGGGGCTGGACGCGCCCTGTCGATCGGGCTGGGCCTGCTGCTGGCATCCCATGCGGCGGGTGCCGCCGACGCCAGGATGGGGCTGGAGGGCGTGCCGCGCTATGACAACATCATCGTCATCGAAATGGAAAACCGCCAGTTCGGCCAGATCATCGATGCCCGGCCCGCGACCTCGCCGCACATGACCCGCCTGGCGCATGAATACAACGTCGCCACGCGCTATTACGGCATCACCCATGTCAGCCAGCCCAATTACGTCGCGCTGATGTCCGGCGACCAGCAGGGCCTGGTCGATGACGATCCCTGGTACTGCCAGGCGGACGGCACGCCCCTGCCGCGCGAGACGGCCGTCGTCGCCGGCGAACCCGACCCCATGCCGATGGAAGATCGTTGCGGCGGCCATGCCGCGAAGGGGCCTTATGCCGACCATCATTTTCGGGTTCCCAATTTCTTCGCCCAGCTCGACCGCGCCGGGATCTCATGGGCGATGTTCAGCCAGTCGATGTATGTCGACCCGAAGACCGGCCGGCCCGCGCCGGAAATGCCCCAATATCCGACCAGGACCCAGAATCCGGACCTGTATTCGCTTTATGTGGCCAAGCATAATCCGTCGGTCAATTTCGACGATATCCGCGAATCCGCCGATTTCTATCGCCACAACCGCACCGACACCGCCTTCTTCCGGCAGGCCGCCGCCGGCACGCTGCCCCGTTTTTCGTATGTCATTCCCGATCTGTGCCATGACGACCATGGACCCAGGGGCACGCTGCAGCATGCGCCGCAATGCCGGGGAAAAGGATCGGGCCCGTCCCCGCTGCTGACGAGCGGAGACGACTATGTGCAGACGCTGGTCGATGCGGTGCGCGCCTCGCCGCTGTGGCATTCACGGCGCAACGTGGCGATCGTCATCACGTTCGACGAGGACGATTACGGCAGCGCCGGCATCCAGGGCTGCTGCGGCTATCACCCCGCCGATCCCAACCAGGGCCGGGTCGGCCCCATCAATCAGGGCGGCGGCCTGATCCCGACCATCGTCATCACCAATCACGGCGTCCGCGGGGTGCGCGACGACACCCCCTATAACCATTATGCGCTGCTGCGCACGATGGAAGACAGTTTCGGGATCGGCACCTATCTCGGCCACGCCGCCGACCATGTCGCGGTCCAGCCGGCGGACGGCGCCTTCCGGCAGACGCCGGTCCTGCCGATGGTCCCGATGTTCCGCATCGCCCCCAGCCGCTGACTTCCTGCCCCTTCCACCCGGGCCTGTTTTATTGCTGGAAGGCGCGGGCGAGGGCGTGCTGTGTTTCGAGCGAGACGGGCAGAGCGGAGGCTGTCAGGGGTACACCCTGCCATCCGGCGCCGATGGCGGTATAG
>NZ_JABXXP010000540.1 GCF_013376155.1 Nguyenibacter vanlangensis | reverse complement strand
CGCGCGATCTGCTGGCCTGCGCGCGGGCGCTGGGCCATGAGACGCTGGCCATCGCGGGGCATGGGACGGGCGGCCATGTGGCGGCCTATGCCGCCGCCTATGCTGCCTCATGGGCGCCGGCGCGGGTGACGCATCTGGCCGAGATCGAATGCATCCCCTCGCCCGGGCATCATGGCCGGGCGGACCTGGCCTATGAATTATCGCGCTATCAGGCCTGCTGGTTCGCGCAGCTTCATCCGAAGCCGGAATCGGCGACGGTGGCGGTTCCCGAGGAATGGACGCAGCCCGCGGCGGAATCGGCCGGTGCCTTCAACCCCTCGGCCGTGGCCGATTACCTGGACCTGGTGCCGCCGGGCCAGTCACCCGGGGCGAACGGGCATTTCCGGGTGCCGCCCTATCCGGTCGATCTGCGTTTCGGGTGTCCGCTGCTGGTCGCCTGGTCGCGCGACGGGCGGCTGGGCGGCTGGTACGATCCGCCGGACCTGTGGCGGGCCTTTGCGACCGGGCCGGTCGAGGGGCTGGAAGTCGATTGCGGCTATTACATTCCCGAAGAGGCGCCCGACATCCTGTCGGACGCGCTGCGGCGGTTTCTGACGGCCGAGATTTATTAAGCGCCCACCTGGGCCGTGTCCTGGCTTGCCTGGCGCTGGTTCTGCGCCGCCGCGTAGCGGCGGGCGAGGACGGCGCAGACGAAGAGCTGGATCTGGTGGTAGATCATCAGCGGCAGGACCACGAGCCCGACCGTGGCCGGGGCGAACAGGACGTTGGCCATCGGCACGCCGGAGGCCAGGGTCTTCTTCGAGCCGCAGAAGACGATCGCCGCTTCGTCCGTGGGGGAGAAGCCCAGGACGCGGCTGCCCAGGGTGGTGACGAACAGAACCGCCGCCAGCAGGGCGGCGTCGACCAGCAGGACCAGGCCGATCTGCGACAGCGGCAGCTTGTGCCACAGGCCCTGGATCACGGCCTCGCTGAACGCGGTGTAGACGACGATCAGGATCGAACCGCGATCGGTCATGGAGAGCAGGCGCTTGTTGCGATGCGCCCATTCGCCCAGCCAGGGCTGCAGGAGCTGGCCCAGCACGAAGGGCAGCAGCAATTGCAGCATGATCGCCACCACCCCGCCCTGGCCGGCGGACGCGCCGTGCCGGCCGAGCACCAGGCCGGTCAGCACCGGGGTGATGAAGATGCCCAGGATGTTGGAGGTGGTGGCCGAGCAGACCGCCGCCGGCACGTTGCCGCGCGCGATCGAGGTGAAAGCGATCGAGGACTGGACGGTCGAAGGCAGGCAGCACAGGAAGAGGATGCCCAGCCACACCGAGGGATGCAGCAGATGCGGAAAGAGCGCGTGCAGCCCCAGACCCAGCAGCGGGAACAGCGCGAAGGTGCAGAGCAGGATCACCAGGTGCAGCCGCCAGTTGACCAGCCCGTCCAGCACCGCCCGGCGCGACAGGCGCGCGCCCTGGAGGAAGAACATGACGGCGATGACCGCGATGGCCAGATCCTGGAAGACGGGGACCGCCGCGCCGTGGCACGGCAGCAGGGTGGCGAGGATGACGGTGCAGATGAGGCTGATCAGGAACGGATCCGGCTTGAACATCGAACGAAGGTCCCGGTGAAACGCATGGGCCGGTGCGCCGGCCGGCTGGAAGGGATTTGAAGGCGGAACGGGCGCGGCGGGCGATGCCGCCTCGCCTCGGTCATACTCTCATGCCATTGATTGCGTCATGGATTGATTGCGTGACGGATTAACCGCGTCACGGATTAACCGCGTCACGGATTAACTGCGTGATGTTAACTGCGTCACGTTAACTGCGTCTTGGGCGGCATCCGTCGATGACGTCACTTTCTTCGGCCGGAATGACGACTATGCGACTCCCCTTGTTTGCGTCCCTTGCCGTGGCCCTGGCGCTGCCGGCCGTTCTGTCGGCGGCCCCGGCCGCCGCGCTGCCCCTGCCCGCGAACTGCGCCGTC
>NZ_JABXXP010000539.1 GCF_013376155.1 Nguyenibacter vanlangensis | reverse complement strand
CCCGCCGATCGGGCCGGAGTGGCAGCCGCGCGGCATGGTGCGCATCACCCGCCACCCCATGCTCTGCAGTTTCGCGTTGTGGGCGCTGGACCATATCATCGCCACGGGCGACACGGCGTCGCTCATCTTCTTCGGCGCATTCGGCGTGACGGCGCTGGCGGGCACGACGTCGATCGACGCCAAGCTGGCCCGGCGGCAGCCGGTCCTCTGGCGCACCCTGGCGGCCGGCACCTCCATCGTCCCATTCGGCGCCATCCTGGCCGGGCGCAACCATTTCGCGCCGCGCGAACTGGGCTGGTCCGTCCCGATCCTGGCCCTGGGGCTCTGGGGCGGGTTGCTGATCCTGCACCCGCTGCTGTTCGGCATGTCCCCCCTGCCGCATGTCCGATAGCGGTGCCGAATGGCGGGTCAGTAAATATCCAGGAAATATTCAGGCGGGACCAGCGATATTCCGCCGATCCCGCCCGCCGCGTCACTCCGACGGCACGTGGTCGCGATAGCGGTCCCAGTGGCGCAGGATTTCCGCGACCACCGGCGCGCCCGCGCGTTCATTGTTGTCGAAGGCGAGCGCCTGCCCGGGGCCTTCATCCCCCATCGAATGCGTCACGTCCATGCCCGGCGGCGGCATCGAAAAATTGCTGGCCGAACGCAGCACCATGATCCGGTTCGCATCGACGAAGCCCAGGCGCGCCAGGGTGCGCATCTCACGCTGATAGGTCTGGCTTTCCTCGTTCGTCATCACGAACAGGCCCCGGCCCCCGGTCCACAGCTTCACCCAGTTCTCCGCCCATTGCGTGCGCGGCGCGCCGTGCCAGTACCGTTCGGCGCCCAGCGTCTCGCCCATCAGGACGAAAGGCGCCTTCTGCGCCTGCGGAAATCCCGTCCAGGCCGCGCGCCGCGCCGCGATCGCCGGGTCGTCCGCCAGCACGGCGGTGCGGCTCAGCGCATAGGCCCAGCGCGCCAGCCCCTGATTCAGCGGATAGGCCTTGCTCAGTTCCGCGACATCGGTGACCGACCCGTAATGGTTCGGATTCTCCGGCAGCGTGTCAGGACGCGACGCGCCGATCGCATACAGGCCATAGGGCCAGCCTTTCGGAACGGTCCGGTCGTCGATCTCGCGCAGCGCGTCGCCATCCACCACCCAGCGCGCCCAGGCGACGCTGCCGACCGGCGCCGCATGCGGATCGACACCGGATATTCCGGTAAACAGCCAGTAGGTTTTATGGAAATCGAAAAGCGGATCCAGCACGAACGCCGCCAGGTCCGTCACGCCATGCCGCAGCACGATCCCGTACAGCCCGTCCGCGTTCCGCCGCACCACGTCCGGCGCCCCGCGCACCGGAACGGTCTGGTCCAGATGCTCGCGCTCGACCCAGTCCTGATACTCGCCCGGCGCGTCGCCGCGATCCGCGCCGTTTTCCCAATTGGCGACCACGACCATTTTCACGTCCTCGGCCGCCCGCGCCGTCGGGACAAGCCCGATGGCGAGCAGGCAAGCCAGGCCGGACATTGCGCCGCGCCCCGAGCGCCAACGATCGTTCCGTCTCATGTCGGACTCCAACATATCCCCCTTATGTCAAAATGACGTTCCGCTTATTCCGGATCTGGAACGCGCGCGCTAGTGTCATGGCTCCGGAATCCGCAGGCGAATTCCGGAGATCCGCAGGCCATTGGAATCCTGATTCTCCAGTCCCGAAACCATCCTCCGTTCAGGCCCGTCCCATGTGCTCCATCACCGTCCGGACCGTCGAAACCGTGCAGGACCGCGACTCCTGCTTCGCCGTCCGCGCCGCCGTGTTCATCGACGAACAGCATGTCCCGCCCGAGCTGGAATATGATTCCGACGACGATACGGCGCTGCATGTGCTGGTCCTGGCCGACGGCGGGCCGGTGGGCACCGCGCGGGTCCTGTTCAAGGATGGCGGCGTGACCGCCAAGATCGGCCGCGTGGCGATCGACGCCGCGTGGCGCG
>NZ_JABXXP010000538.1 GCF_013376155.1 Nguyenibacter vanlangensis | reverse complement strand
CGATCACCGCGCGATCCGCCGCCACGGTGCCCGAATACAGCGCCCGGGTCATGTCGTCGCTCTCCTGCCGCGTCGTGCTTTCGCGCCAGTCGCGGGCCAGCAGCCCCCGCGCCAGCGGGCTCCACGGCAGCACGCCGATCCCCTGGTCCCGGCAGAAGGGCAGCATCTCGCGCTCCTCCTCCCGGTTCAGCAGGTTCAGATGGTCCTGCATGCTGACGAACTCGGTCCAGCCATGCTGCCGCGCGGTATAGACCGCCTTGGCGAACTGCCACGCATACATCGACGACGCGCCGATATAGCGCGCCTTGCCCGCCTTCACCACGTCGTGCAGCGCCTCCATCGTCTCCTCGATCGGGGTATGCGGGTCCCAGCGATGGATCTGGTAGAGGTCGACATGATCCGTCCCCAGCCGGCGCAGGCTGTTGTCGATCTCCGTCAGGATCGCCCGCCGCGACAGGCCCGACCCGTTCGGCCCGGACCGCGTCGGAAAGAACACCTTGGTGGCCAGCACGATCTCGTCGCGCCGCGCGAAATCGCGGATCGCCCGCCCGACGATCTCCTCCGACGTGCCGTCGGAGTAGCTGTTGGCCGTGTCCAGGAAATTGATCCCGGCCTCCAGCGCCTGGCGGATCAGCGGCCGGCTGCGATCCTCGTCCAGCGTCCAGGGGTGCCGCCCGCGCTCCGGCACGCCATAGGTCATGCAGCCCAGGCAGATACGCGAAACCTGCAGGCCCGTCCGGCCCAGTCGCACATAATCCATGCCGCATTCCCTCCCTGTCGGCGACGCGCCCCGGACCATTCCCGTGGGCGCCGGCCCCAGGACAGCAGACCCGAAGGCAGCAGACCCCAGGGCGACAGACTCCGGGGCAGCGGACCGAGGGCAGCAGACCCGGCACCCCCCTGTCAACGCCCAAGCGAGGGCCCGGCCCGTGGCGCCACCCGTGGGGGAGGGGACTACTTGACGCCGAAAATATCCTCCAGCGTGCGCGCCATCACCGACGGCTCCGGCGAGGTGCCGAACCACAGCCGCACGCTGATCACCCCCTGGTTGACCAGCATGCCCAGCCCGTCCAGCGTCACGCAGCCCCGCTTCTCCGCCTCGCGCAGCAGCGCGGTCTTCGGCGGGTTGGGGATCACGTCGGCCACCACCAGGCCCGGGCGCAGGCTGTCGCAATCGATCGCGGGCATCGCCTTCGCGTCGCCCAGCCCCACCGACGTGGCGTTGATCAGGATCTGCGTGTCCTCGGGCACCGCGAACGCCCCGTCCCACGCCACGAAACGCGCGTCGGCCGGCGTCGATTCGGTGATCAGCGCCGCGATATCCTGCCCCCGCCGCGCATCGCGGTTGACGATCGTCAGGTGCCGCGCCCCGGCCAGCGCCAGTTCCACGGCAATGGCCCGCGCCGCGCCGCCCGCCCCCAGCAGGCAGACCGTCTTCCCCGCCGGATCCATGACCTGCGTCAGCGAGGTCAGGAACCCCTTGCCGTCCGTATTCTCGCCGATCAGCGCGCCGTCACGGATGACCACGCAATTCACCGCGCCGATGATCGCCGCCGATTCCGCCAGCCGGTCCAGGTGCGACAGGATCGCGATCTTGTGCGGGATCGAACAGTTGAAACCGGCCCACCCCATGGCCTTGGCACCCCGCACGGCATCCGCCAGCCCCTCGGGCTTCACGTCGCAATTGATATAGCGGGCATTCATCCCGTGATGGCGATACGCCGCCTCGATCATCGCGACGGTCGGATTGTCCGCGCACGGGGTGGAAAAGGATCCGGTCAGCGCGGCAAGAAAATTATGGGACGTCATTGGGGCCTCCTCGACATGCTCTCGTCTGGGGTCCGCCCTCCGGGGCGGCCCGCGGCGTGTTCGGCCCGACAGGGTTGCATAGCTATGCAGGCCTGTCACCCACCTCCTGCGCCCGCGGCGTCTCTCCGGCCCGGTCCGCGCCCGCGTCGTCCCCGGTGGCGCCC
>NZ_JABXXP010000537.1 GCF_013376155.1 Nguyenibacter vanlangensis | reverse complement strand
CGCGAGATGATCCGTGGGATGTTCGCCCTTGCGATCACGGGAGTAGCGGAACCACGCGGCAGGCGGCGCCGGTCCGCCGAATGGCCGGTCATCGCGCACATAGGTCCACAATCGTCCGGTCACGGTGCGGCTTTTCGCCAGCACCGGCACTGTGGTGTCGTCGCCATGCAGCCGTTCCGCTGCCAGCACGTGGGCGCGCACCAGCGCGATCAGCGGTGCCAGGGTGGCAGTGCAGGCGCCCACCCAATCGGCCAGCGTCGAGGTGTCGAGGTCGATCCCTTCGCGCGCAAAGGCCTCGCTCTGGCGGCTCAGCGGCAGGTGATCGGCAAACTTGCCGGCCAGGATGGTCGACAGCAGCCAGGGCCCGGCACGGCCACGGGCGATCGGATGGAACGGTGCCGGTGGCTGGGTGATGCTTTCGCAGTCCCGGCAGGAGAATTTCTCCCGCACCGTCTGGATCACCTTGAACCGGCGCGGGATCACCTCAAGCGTCTCGGTGATGCTCTCGCCCAGCTTCGCCAGACGGGATGAACCGCAGCATGGGCACTGCGCGGGCGCGGGAATGACGATCCGCTCACGCGGCAGATCCGCAGGAAAAGGCCGGCGCGCGGGGCGCTGCCGTTCGGATGCCTCGGACGAGACCATCGCGGCGCCCGGCACATTGGCGGGATCATCCTCGGCGATTGCCGCTTCCAGATCCTCGAGTTCGAGTTCCAACTGGTCGAGCAGACGCCGGCCGCGCTCCGAGGACGCACCGAAGCGGTCCTGCCGCATCCTGGCGATCAGCAGCTTCAGGTGCGCGACCATCGCCTCAGCACCTGTGGCGCGCTGTTCCGCTTCCTGGCGTGCCACCTCGGACGCCGCCAGGGCCGCCCGCAGCCGATCGATTTCCGACGTGCCGGTTTCCATGTCGCCATAAAAACACGGATCGCCCCGGTTGGGTACCAGCAACCGCGCTCAGCCCGCCAGTTCCGGCCGCCATGTGCGTTGCGGGTGCCGCCAGTCGATCCCTTCCAGCAGGTAGCCGAGCTGGGCGGATGACAGTGCAATCACGCCATCGGCCGGAGACGGCCAGATGAACCGGCCGCGTTCCAGCCGTTTGGCGTAGAGCGACATGCCCAGCCCGTCGTGCCAGAGGACCTTGATCAGGTCGCCTCGCCGGCCCCGGAACACGTAGAGATCGCCCGCATGCGGATTGCGGCCCAGTGTCTCCTGCACCCGCAGCGCCAGGCCCGGCATGCCAAGGCGCATGTCCGTCGAACCCGTCGCCAGCCAGACCCGAACGCCCGATGGAACCGGGATCATCGCCGCAGCAGCGTCAGCACACGAGCGACCAGATCCAGGTCCGTCCGGGCAGTCACGCGCAGGTGCAGCCCGTCAGGCAGCACAATCTCCAGTCCCGCGTCAGCGCCCCCATCGGGCAATGCCAGACCGGACGGCAAGGCCGGAATCGTCACCGCCAGGAATCCCCGATCCGTCCCGTCGCCCAGTTCACCCTGCCGAAACTGCCGCCGCCACGTCCAGAGCAAGGCCCGGCTGATGTCATGCTGCCGCGAAACCCGCGTCACGCTGCTGCCCGGCGCATCACATTCCGCAACCAGCCGGAGCTTCTCCTCCAGGCTCCAACGTCGCCGCCTCTCCACTCCCGTGATGATTTCCATCCGATCTTCCGCTCTTAAAAACGTCCTTAAGCTCGCTCTTAAGATCAGAAATCACACTTCACCCCTGCAAGGCGTCCTTCACCGGGTGGATACGGCATTCTCGTAGCGCTGGTCGGCCGGCTGGCGTGGCCGCGTGCCGCGCCGGGCCCATTGTCGGACGATCCCGTTCTTCTGGCCGATCCGGGCCTCGTCCTGGAACCGGATCTCGATCGGCTTGCCCTTAGGCAGATGGCCGATATGGGCGTTCAGGATGCGGGGGAAGTTTTTTTAAACGCCTCCATGACGCCAGCGTCCTGACCCGGATGGCGTGGC
>NZ_JABXXP010000536.1 GCF_013376155.1 Nguyenibacter vanlangensis | reverse complement strand
GAACATGGCGGCAGCGGCCGAACTCTCCCACCTCGACGCCGGCGGCCATGCCGTGATGGTGGACGTGTCCGCCAAGCCGGCGACCGTGCGCCAGGCCACAGCCCGCGGCCGCGTGACGATGCGGCCCGAAACCCTGGCCCTCATCCTTTCCGGCGGCGTGCCCAAGGGCGACGTGCTCGCCGTCTCGCGGATCGCCGGCATCATGGCGGCCAAGAAGACCGCCGACCTGGTCCCGCTCTGCCATCCGCTGCCCCTGACCTCGGTCCGGGTCGAACTGGCCGCCGCCGCCGACGGGGCAGGGGTCGAGATCACGGCCCATGTCGGCACCACCGGACAGACCGGCGTCGAAATGGAGGCTCTGACCGCGGTCAGCGTGGCGGCGCTGACCCTCTACGACATGTGCAAGGCCGTCGACCGCGACATGACGATCGAGGCGATATGCCTGGTGCGCAAGACGGGCGGGCGTTCCGGCCCCTATGAAAGAGCGGGGGCGGGCGCATTATCGAAACAGACGGAATGACGCGCGACCCGCCGGACGGCACGCCGGCGGCCGCTCACCGGCCTCGGGGCCCCGCCCGGCCCGCCGGTGACCCGGTCCCGCGATCGGCTCCGTCATAACGATCACGTCGTCTTAACAATTCCGTCATAACAATAAAGAGGGAAACGTTTCAGAATGGGCGAAATTCGCAAACCCAAGACCGAGGCCGGACGCAACGCGCCGTCCATGGGCAAGGACGACCTGCAGCGCGCCTTCCACGACATGGTGCTGATCCGCCGGTTCGAGGAACGGGCCGGCCAGCTCTACGGCATGGGGCTGATCGGCGGCTTCTGTCACCTCTATATCGGCCAGGAAGCGGTCGTCGTCGGCGTGCAGATGGAACTCAAGCACGGCGACAAGATCATCACCTCCTACCGCGACCACGGCCAGATGCTGGCGGCCGGCATGGATCCGCGCGGCGTCATGGCCGAACTGACGGGGCGCGAGGGCGGCTATTCCCGCGGCAAGGGCGGGTCGATGCACATGTTCTCGACCGAAAAACATTTCTATGGCGGCCACGGCATCGTCGGCGCCCAGGTCTCGCTGGGCATCGGCCTGGCCTTCGCCAACAAATATCGCGGCACGGACGAGGTCTCGGTCACCTATTTCGGCGAGGGCGCGTCCAACCAGGGCCAGGTCTATGAAAGCTTCAACCTCGCCGCCCTGCACAAGCTGCCCTGCGTCTTCGTGATCGAGAACAACCAGTACGGCATGGGCACCAGCGTCGAGCGCGCCTCGGCGTCCAAGGAATTGTGGCGCAACGGCGAACCCTGGGGCATCCCGGGCCGCAAGGTCGACGGCATGGATGTCGAGGCCGTGCGCGACGCGGCGCGCGAGGCGATCGCCCATTGCCGGCAGGGCAAGGGCCCGTTCCTGCTTGAGATGTCGACCTACCGCTATCGCGGCCACTCGATGTCCGACCCGGCCAAATACCGTCCCCGCACCGAAGTCGACGAGATGCGCAAGCATCATGACCCGATCGACCGGGTCCGGCACGAATTGCTCGCCCTGGGCGTCGCCGAGGACGAACTGAAATCGATCGAGGACAAGGTCAAGGCCGTGGTTGTGGACGCCGCCGATTTCGCGCAGGGCAGCCCCGAGCCCGATCCGTCCGAATTGTGGACCGACGTGCTGGTGGAGGGCTGAACCCATGACGACACAGATCCTGATGCCCGCCCTCTCGCCGACCATGACCGAGGGCAAGCTCGCGCGCTGGCTTAAGAACAGCGGCGATCCGATCGCCGCCGGCGACGTGATTGCCGAGATCGAGACCGACAAGGCGACGATGGAGGTCGAGGCCGTCGACGAGGGCACGCTGGGCGACATCCTGGTGGCCGAAGGGACCGAGAACGTCGCGGTCAACACGCCGATCGCCACGCTGAAGACCAACGGCGCCGCCGCTCCCGCGCCATCCCCGGCCTCCCAGCCGGCCCCGGCT
>NZ_JABXXP010000535.1 GCF_013376155.1 Nguyenibacter vanlangensis | reverse complement strand
ATGCTGCGCGCATGGATGCCGCGCTGGCGGTGTCCGGCGTGACGGTGGGGTATGGCGGGCGGGTGGTGCTGCGCGGGATCGACCTGGTGCTGCCGCCGGGGCAGTGGCTGGGATTGCTGGGCGCGAATGGCGCGGGCAAGTCCACCCTGTTGCGCGCCGTGTCCGGACTGGTGCCGCCGCTGACCGGGCAGGTGGCGATCGATGGGGTGGATGTGCTGGCCGATCCGGTGCGGGCGCGGCGGGCATTGGGATATGCTGTCGATCCCGCGGCGCTGCCGATGGTGCTGAGCGGACGGGATTATCTGCGGCTGGTGGCCTCGGCGAAGGGATTGGCGCGGCCGGACTGGGGGCGATCCGACAGGGGGCGATCCGACGACTGGGGCGCGGACGACCCGGTGGCGTTGCTGGACCTGGCGCGCTGGATGGATGTGCCGCTGGAGACCTGTTCGCTGGGGACGCGGGCGAAATTCGCGATCCTGGCCGCGTTGCTGGGTAGTCCGCGCCTGCTGATCCTGGACGAGTCGCTGAACGGGCTGGACCCGCTGGCCGCCTGGCAGGTCCGGCGGATGATCGATGCGCGGGTGCGGGCGGGAACGTGCAGCGTGATTCTGGCGACGCATGCGCTGGAGAGCGTCGCGGCCCATTGTTCCGCCGCCATCATGCTGGAAGGCGGCGCGGTGGCCTGTCGCTGGGACGCGGCCGACCTGGCGGCGGCGCGGCGGGATCCGGCCGGGTTCGGCGATGCGGTGATGACGTTGTTGATGGCCCGGCGCTGATGGCCCGGTGCTGATGGCCGGCGCGACGGAGTTGCGGGTTTGTGCGGGGTGCCGGTGCGTGGCGCAGTGGAGGGAACAGCGGTGGAGGGAACATGAGCGGGTTCGAGGTGATCGACGCGGTGCGGGCGCCGGTGCGCTATGGTGCGGAGACGCGCTGGCTGCATTGGAGTTGTGCCGTGCTGATCCTGGCGCAGTTCGTGCTGGGCGAATTGATGCACAGGGTGCCCCATGCCTGGCATGGGCCGATCGTATCGGTGCATCTGTCGCTGGGGGTGCTGCTGGCGGCGTTGTTCGTGGCCCGGGTGGCCTGGCGGCTGACGGGTGGGCGGGCGATCCGCTTCGCCGCCGGTCCGGCCCGGGGCGCGCGGCTGGCGCCTCTGGTCCATGGGGGGCTTTATGTCCTGCTGGGCGGCGTGATCGCCCTGGGATATCTGGCCTGCTGGTCGGCCGGGCGGCCGGTGGTGGCGTTCGGGGTGCCGATCGCGTCGCCCTTCGCACCCCCCTTCGCGCTGATGTCGCCAGTGGCGCATCAGCGCCTCGGCAGCCTGCATGGCTGGCTGGCTTGGGCGATCATCATCGCGGCACTGGGCCATGCGGCGGCGGCGCTGTATCACGCGCTGGTGCTGCGCGACGGTGTGTTGCGCCGGATGTGGAGATAGAGAACGATGCGGATGCTGAAATTCATGCCCCTGGCGGGGTTGCTGCTGCTGGCGGCCTGCGGGCCGGATTACGGCGACCGGGGCACGCGGCAGTACCGTGGCGATGGTTATGGGAATGTCGGCAATAATTCACGCGGCAGCTATGGTTATGAGGGGCATGGCTATTGAAATGAGGGGGTGCGGGGTGGTGAAAGGGTTATTCTTCTTTTTCTGAAGAAAAAGAAGCAAAAAGACTTTTATTCGTTAAGGGACTTTGTGTGTGCCCGGCACATCGTCTCCACACGTTTGAAAGTTTTTTGGTTCTTTTTTCAAAAAAGAACGGATACGCCGCCATCTTACCGGGACGATACGGCCCAGTCGACGAAGACAGCGCCGACCTGGCGCAGCACGGCCTCGCGTTCGGCGGGGGGCACGGTCGGGGCGTGGTAATAGGCTGCGACCAGCAGCGGGGCGCGGCCGGGCGGCCGGACCAGGGCGATATCGTTGGTTTCCTCGGGGCCGTAGGTGCCGGGGCGGTCGCCGGCGATCCAATCCGGCGGGAGGG
>NZ_JABXXP010000534.1 GCF_013376155.1 Nguyenibacter vanlangensis | reverse complement strand
CGGCGGGCATGATCGGCACGCTGCGCGGCGACAGTGACGGACGGTGGCGCAACAGCGTGCTCGCGCTGGCCGAACCGGACGGGCATGTGGCCGGCTTGTACGACAAGGCCCACCTGGTGCCGTTCGGCGAGTACGATCCCTGGCTGCTGCCGTTCCACGTGGTGCCCGGCGCGGGGATGGTGCCGGGGCCCGGGGCGCGGACCTGGCACCTGCCGGGCGTGTCCCCGGTCGGGCCGCTGATCTGCTACGAGGTCATTTTTTCCGGCCAGGTGGCCGATATCCATGACCGGCCGGACTGGCTGGTGAACGTGACCAACGACGCCTGGTACGGCAACACGGCCGGCCCGCGCCAGCATCTGGCCACGGTACGCATGCGCGCGGTGGAAGAGGGGCTGCCGATCGCCCGCGCGGCCAATACCGGCATTACGGCCGCGTTCGACGCCCACGGGCACGAACTGGGCCGGCTGGGGTGGAATCGCCAGGGTTTCCTGGTCGTGTCCATCGGCGGCGCGCTGCCGGTGACGCCGTTCGGCCGCTGGGGCCGCTGGATTCCGGCCATCCTGGCGCTGGGCGTCCTGCTGCCGGCCCTGGCATGGCGCGGCAGGGCGCAGAGACGACGTCCCGTTTAGAGCAGGTCGTGATGAGGTGGGATCATCCCCGTCACGTGAAGATGCTTCATAAATTCATGAATTCCATGAATTTATGAAATTCATGCACGAATTTTTGAGGCCGGCAGGCGGATCACCGATCCGCGCCGTCGTGCGATCGCCTCGTTCTCGTCATGTTTTCCGCCCAATCTTTTCTATTATAGCCATACCGTTTCCGGTACGTCTCGTGCCGGCACGGGCCGCGGGATTCTGCCGTTCGTTCATAATGTGATCGGGTATGAAAATTGCGGCCGACGGAGCGATCTTATAATAGTTAATCATTCTTTAACGCGGTCGTCGAAAACGCGATCGCATGGGTGGACCACTCTTTTGACCGACAAGCGAGGTTCTGGGCCCAGTCCTGTGGATGTCCATGTTGGCAGTCGGATCCGGTTGCGGCGGACCTTGCTGGGCATGTCACAGGAACGTCTGGGCGATGCGCTGGGGCTGACATTTCAGCAGGTGCAGAAATATGAACGAGGCACCAACCGGGTCAGCGCTTCACGCCTATACGAGTTGACGCATGTGCTGGACGTGCCGGTCAGCTTCTTCTTCGATGGGCTGGAAGGCGCGACCGCCCCGCGCGGCCTGGCGGCGGGGGGCAATTTTGCCCAGGCGCAGCAATTGTTCGGCGGCCTGTCCGACGGCATGGGCATGCCCGGCAGCGAACTCACCCTGTTCTCGCGCCGCGAGGCCGTCGAACTGGTGCGCCTCTATTATCAGATCACCGACCCGGCGGTGCGCCGGCGCGTGCTGAACCTGATCCGGACCATGGTCCCCGCGGAATAGCCGAAGACGCTGCCTTAGACCCCAATTTATTGATAAACAAATGGTTTCCAAAGGCACCGCCTTTGGCGGGGTCCGGGGCAGGGCCCCGAAAAACCGAACCCGCCCGCCCCTATTCGCGGCGCAGCACCCGGTCGGTGATGAACGAGGACAGGCGGCCGGCGACGAAATCCCGGCGCAGCCTGGCCTCGTCATATTCCGTGCCGACCCAGTCCAGGAAGGGCAGCCTGCCCTCGGCTTCCGCCTGATAGCGTAGGAAGAACGCATCCAGGATGCCGGTGCGCGAACGGCTGAAATGACCGAACCGCCAGGAAAGCTGCCGCAGGGCCTGCGCGGCGGTGCCCCCTTCGAACAGGATGACCAGGCCCGATGCCAGCCCCGCCCGGTCGGCGCCGGATTTGCAGTGCATCAGCATCGGAAAGTCCAGCGTGCGGTACAGCGCCGCGAAGCGCAGGATGCGGTCGCGATGCGGGGCGCCGCGGCTTTCGAACGCCATGTCCAGATGGGTCAGCCCGACCCGCGCCGCCGCCGCCCGCGACAGCGCGTCCGA
>NZ_JABXXP010000533.1 GCF_013376155.1 Nguyenibacter vanlangensis | reverse complement strand
GAGCCCGCCGGGGCGCGAGATGGTGGTGTTGCTGACGATCAGCCCCTGGACGCCGCCCGCGATCGCCGTTTCCACGATCGGACCGATATCGTCGCGGGCGAGGTCCGGGGACAGCTTGACCAACAGCGGCGGGCGGTCGGGATGCGCCGCGCCGATCGCCTGGAGCAGACCGGCCAGGCGCGACGTCTGCTGCAGGTCGCGCAGGCCGGGCGTGTTGGGCGAGGACAGGTTGAGCACGATGTAGTCGGCATAATGCTTCACCCGGCCGACCAGGCGGGGATAGTCTTGCTCGGGATCCGCGCCGGTCTTGTTGATGCCCAGATTGGCGCCGACCGGCACCCGGATGACGGGCCGGCCCGAGGACGAGACGCGCTGCAGGCGCGCGAGGCGCACCGCGAAACGGTCGATGCCCTGGTTGTTGAAGCCCATCCGGTTGATGATCGCCCGGTCTTCGGCCAGGCGGAACAGGCGCGGGCGGGGATTGCCCGGCTGCGGCCGGGGCGTCACGGTGCCGGCCTCGACGAAGCCGAAACCGATCCGGGCCAGCGGGCGCAGCACCTGCGCGTTCTTGTCGAACCCGGCGGCGATGCCGATCGGATTGGGAAAGCGCAGCCCCATGGTCCGCACGGAGAGGGCCGGGTCGTCCCGGCCCGGGAAGCCGCCGCCGCCGAAGCCCAGCATCAGCGCGTTCAGGGCGAGAGCGTGCGCGTCCTCGGGGTCCAGGCGACGCACCAGCGGCATGAGCATGTTCGACACGAGATCCATCATGATCGGATTTTCTGCCGTACATCCCCCGGAGAGAAAACCCCTTGGCAAAAACCCCGGGAAAAAGAACCGGGCGGAAATCAGGCCGGCAGGCTGGAGAGCGGGGCCGGCGGGTCGGTGGGGCAGCGGATCAGCAGATAGGGCGGCACGCGCAGATCGTGCCCGCCATTGAAGCCGGCCAGACGGTTCCACTGGCCCAGCGTGCAATAGACATGGCCGTCATGAACGCAGATCCCGTCCGGCGAGAGCACGCGCGGATCGCGCAGGATCGTGTCGAAACTGCCGTCGAGATTGCGGCGGAAAATCGCGTCATGTTCGAAATTGGTGGTGTAGATACGCCCTTGGGGATCGGTCGCCAGCCCGTCGGCCACGCCCTTTTCCCCCAGGTCGGTCACGGCGGCGGCGAGTTCGGCGTCGCCGCGCGCGAAATCGGACAGCAGCGCCGTGGGCAGGCTGTAAAGCCGCCGGCTGGTCAGCGGACAATAATATAAGGTCGCGCCGTCGGGACTGAGGGTGATGCCGTCGACCCCGCCCGAGACGAAGGTCTGGCGGCTGGGGTTGAAGACCAGGGGACGGCCTTCGACCACGGCCATGAAACGGGATTCGGTCTGTGTCGATGGGTGGTGGGCCAGGACGCGGCGCTGGCGGCCGGTGGCGATATCGACCACCACCAGCGCCGGATGCGTGCCGAAGGACGAGTCGGTGACATAGGCCGTGCCCTCTGCGCCATGGGTCAGGTCGACGCGCAGGTCGTTCATATGGCTGTCGGGCAGCAGGGTCGGCGGCGTCAGGACGATGCTGGCGACGACGCGGTCGGTGGCGGGATCGATTCCCACGATCTTCGCGGCGCCGGGGCGCAGGGGCTGGCCGGCCAGCTTGCCGTCATCGATCATCCACAGGCGGCCGCGCGTGTCGGTCGTCATGCCATGGACCGAAACCAGCCGGTCGGCCGGGGCGCGGTCGGACGGCAGGCTGAGCGCGGCACTGGGATAGGGCACCAGCCCGCCATCCCTCAGTTCGGCCAGGGTCGCGCCCTTGTGGTCGACCGCGTGGCGGGGAAAGCCGACGAACATCCGGCCATCGGGGGTGATCGCGATGCCGGACGGGCCGGGATCGGCGAACCGGGCCACGATGTCGAACGTGCCGGCGGAATTGAATCCGTGATCGGTATTGGTGGCCAGGCCGGCCGGCGGCGCGGCACGGGCGGCACGCCCGGCC
>NZ_JABXXP010000532.1 GCF_013376155.1 Nguyenibacter vanlangensis | reverse complement strand
GGCCGGGTCACCGGCCTGGCCTGGCCGACCTATACGCTGGATATTCCGGGCGGGCACGGCAAGGTGCCGCTGGGCCCGGACTATCTGGAGGCAGACGGGCTGGAGGCGGGCGGGCCCGAGCCGGGGGGACGCAGGGTCGTGGTGCGCGATCCGGCGGGCGGCGCGCACAAACTGGCGGCTGAATCGGCCGCCAACCTTGCCCTCGGCGCCCGGGGGCGTTAGAAGCCCGCCTTCCATTCCCCTTCCATTCCCATAGTTGAGACAGGCCCCACCATGAAGCAGCAGGCGAACCTGATCCGTGCCGGACAGGTCATCGAGCACGAAGGCCGTCGCTGGACCGTCCTGAAGCAGCAGATCATCACCCCGGGCAAGGGTGGCGCGTTCATCCAGGTGGAAATGCGCGACCTGAAGACCGGCAACAAGACGAACGAGCGCTGGCGCACCGCCGATACGGTCGAGCGCCTGATGACCGAGGAACGGGAATATACCTATTCCTACATGGACGGCGACAATATCGTCCTGATGGACCCCGAGACGTTCGAGCAGACGCTGCTGCCGCTGGAACTGCTGGGCGACCAGGCGCCGTTCCTGCAGGACAACATGACGCTGGTCGTCAACCTGGTGGAAGGCGACCCGGTGGGCGTGCAACTGCCGGCGCAGGTCACGCTGGAGGTCGTCGAGGCCGATCCGGTGGTGAAGGGCCAGACCGCGAGTTCGTCCTACAAGCCGGCCAAGCTGTCGAACGGCGTGAAGACGATGGTGCCGCCCTTCATCGAGGCGGGCGAACGCATCGTCGTGCGCACCGAAGACGCCAGCTATGTCGAGCGCGCCAAGGGCTGAGGCCCGTCGCGCACCGCCCTTCCGACCGTCCCCAACCCGCTGAACCAGACAGGACCGACCATCGTGGCCATGCGACTCTCTCCCCACATGACGGTGATGCAGAACGCGGCCCAGAAGGCCGCGCGGCGCCTGCTGCGCGACTTCAACGAGGTCGAGCAGCTTCAGGTCAGCATCAAGGGGCCGGGCGATTTCGTCTCGCAGGCCGATCTGCGCGCCGAGACCGCGATCCGCGAGGAACTGGCGCGCGCCCGCCCCGGCTACGGCTTCCTGATGGAAGAGAGCGGGGCGTCGGGCGGCGATGGCTGGACCTGGCGCTGGATCGTCGACCCGCTGGACGGGACCACGAACTTCCTGCACGGCATTCCGCACTGGGCGATTTCGATCGGGCTGCAGCGCCGCATGCCGGACGGCAGCGTCGAGATGGCCGCGGGCCTGGTCTACAACCCCGCCGCGAACGAGATGTTCTGGGCCGAGAAGGGGGTCGGCGCCTTTCTGAACGAGCGCCGCATCCGCGTCTCGGCGCGGCGCGACATGCTGGAGGCGCTGTTCGCCACCGGTATTCCGTTCGCCAAGGTGCCGGCGCAGCGCCGCCTGCCCTTCGCCCGGACGCTGGGTGCGCTGATGCCGCAGGTGGCGGGCATCCGCCGGTTCGGCGCGGCGGCGCTGGACCTGGCGTGGGTGGCGGCCGGCCGGTACGAAGGCTATTGGGAGCTGGGGCTGAAGCCGTGGGACTGCGCGGCCGGCCTGCTGCTGGTGCGCGAGGCCGGCGGCTATGTCACCGATCCCGAAGGGAACGAGCTGGACGATCTGGGCGATTCCGTCAACATCGTCGCCGGCAACACGCACCTGCACGCGCCGCTGCGCGAACTGGTGGCCGACAGCCTGACCGCGCGCGCCTGAGCTTGCGGGCCCCAGGCTTGTGGGTTCGGGCCTTGCGGGTTCAGGGCTTGCGGGCGATCACCCACCCGGCGCGCGGGGATGCGCCCCGGCGCGATCTGTTCTAGGCTGCCCGGATCATGCCTCATACCGTCCGCCGTCCCTTCGCGTCCGCCCTGGCCGCGCCCTGCATCCTCGCTGCCCTGACGGCCGGTCCCGTCGTCCCGGCGAGCGTGGCGCGGGCGCAGGTCGTCACCAACGATACCGCGCTGT
>NZ_JABXXP010000531.1 GCF_013376155.1 Nguyenibacter vanlangensis | reverse complement strand
CGCAAGGTCCGCGATGCCGGCGCCGCCTTGTTTGCGGGCACTGCCGTCCGGCACATCGACATCAGCGGCGGGCGGGCCACCGGCGTCGAGACCGAAACCGGCCCCATCGCCGCCGACGCCGTCGTCATCGCCGCCGGTGCCTGGTCACGCTGGCTGAGCGCGACGGCCGGCATCGTGATCCCGCAATTGAAGGTGGTCGCCTCGGTCCTGCGCACCACGCCGGTCGAGGACGGCCCGCTGCCCAACGTGGCCTCCACCGCGTTCTGCCTGCGCCGCCGCCGCGATGGCGGCTATACCGTCGCGCGCCGCAATTCGTCGCTGACCTATGTGACGCCCGACGCGCTGCGTTTCCTGCGCCTGTACCTGCCGAACTATCTGAAGCAGAAGCAGTTGCTGCGGGTGCGCGCGGGGGCCAGCTTCTTCCGCGAACTGTGGCTGGAGCGGCGCTTCGGCCCGGGCCGGCCCAATCCGTTCGAAGAGTTCCGCGCCTGCGACCCGGCAGCCGACAGCGACACGCTGAAAGCCACCTTCGCGCGGTTGCAGCAGGACATGCCCGTCTTTCGTGCCGCGCGCATTGCGGCCGCGTGGGCCGGGACGATCGACGTGCTGCCGGACGCGCTGCCGATCCTGTCGTCCGTGGCGCGGCATCCTGGCCTGTTCCTGGCCACCGGCTTTTCCGCCCATGGCTTCGGCATCGGTCCCGCGGCCGGCAAGCTGATGGCCGAGATCGTGACCGGCGAGGCCGGCGCCGCGTCCCGTGCGCCGTTCCGGCTCGAACGGTTTCACCTGAACGGCGATTGACGGCGGGCGGCCATCTGGTTTTAGCGGATATGGCATCCTTTCCAGATTTCCAGAGACATGAACGAGGCCGGCTGATGAAGGAAAGACACCCGCCCGCGCCCCCGGCCGAGGACAGCCCGGGCGAACCGCGCGGCCATTACAGCGGTGAGGAACTCTATGTCGCGCTGCGCCGGGACCTGATCAGCAACCGCACGCCCGGCGGTACGATCCTTCAGGAAAGCGATATCGCCCACCGCTACGACGTCAGCCGGACCCCCGTGCGCGAGGCGCTGCAGAGGCTGCACCAGGACAATCTGATCGAGCGCAAGGGCCGGTTCTATATGGTGGTCCAGCCGCATGTGGACCGGATCCGGGAGCTGTATGAATTCCGCGAGGCGATCGAGGCGAGTACCGTGGTGCTGTGCTGCCGCCGCGCCAGCGATGCGGACCTGGCGCACATCGTCCATCTGGTGGACGAGCAGTACAGGGCCGCCGGCGAAAAGCGGTTCCATGATTATGAACGGTTCGACGCCCTGTTTCATGTCGCGATCGCCAAGGGCGGCGACAACCGGCTGCTGGCCCGCCAGTTGGAAGTCAGCTACGACCAGATCTGGTTTTCCCGGGTGGGGCATCTGATTTCGATTCCGGAATATTCCGTTGATGCCACGGTCGCGGGACATCGCCGCATCGTCGATGCCCTGGTCCGGCGCGACGAGGGCGTTGCCAGGGCCGAGATGATCAGCCACCTGCGCAGCGCGATCGAACTGACCGAACGTGCCTCGCCACGCAGCAAGCGCACGGGGAAGCGACGCGCGTCGTGATCGTCGGTTTTTTGCCGAGAGCATCCGCGCGGTTCCAGACTGGCCGTCACGGTTCGATCCGGTCGGCGGCGGGTGGGACGCCGAATTCGTCGCGATAGGCGCGCGAGAAGCCCGATCGGCTTTCGAAGCCCGTCGCGGCGGCGATTTCGGTCACCGGCAGGTCGGTCTCGCGCAATATCGTGCGTGCCCTGGCCAGGCGCAGCTTGCGGTGATGCGCCGCCATTCCCCAGCCGAACGCGTGATGGAACACCCGCTCCAGATGCCGTTCGGAGCAGTGGGCGATCGCGGTCAGTTCCCCGACGCCCAGGCGGCGGTCGGTCGTCTGCTCCATCAGCGCGACCACCCGCGCCAGCCGCCGATTATGGGCGGGCGACCGCCCGCGCTGCGGCGC
>NZ_JABXXP010000530.1 GCF_013376155.1 Nguyenibacter vanlangensis | reverse complement strand
CCCGCCAGGATGGCCCGCCGCTGCGGGGCGCGCGGCAGGCCGCGCACCGCCAGGCCGATCACCACGGCATTGTCGCCGGCCAGCGTCACGTCGATCAGTACGACCTGCAACAACGCCGCAAGAACGGAAAGGCTCAGGGTCATGCTCCGAAGACAGGGTCGATGGACGACGTCCCCCGCTCCGACGGCGGACACGGCGCACTTGACCATCCGCCCGGCGGCCCGGCAAGGGGCACGCGTCGCCGGATCGGGGTTTCCCCGGATGGAGGCTTCCAAGGAGGTTTCCCCAAGGAGGTTTCCCCAAGGAAGTTTCCAAGGAAGACGCGGCGCGCGAAATCCGCTAAAGGGGCGGCCCGCCCTCATTCGTCGACGACAGGAAGCCGAGCACGATGGTCCCCCGCTATACCCGCCCCGCCATGGCCGCCATCTGGGCCCCCGAGAACCGGTACCGCATCTGGTTCGAGATCGAGGCCCTGGCGTGCGAGGCCATGGCGCAATACGGCGACGTGCCGGCCGACGCCGCGCGGACGGTCCGGCAGAAGGGCGACGCCGCCATGGCCGCCTTCTCTCAGGCCGACCTCGACCGCATCGATGAAATCGAGGCCGAGACCCGCCACGACGTCATCGCCTTCCTGACCTGGCTGGCCGAGAAGATCGGCCCCGAAAGCCGCTTCGTCCATCTGGGCATGACCTCGTCCGACGTGCTCGATACCTGCCTGTCGGTCCAGATGGTCCAAGCCACCGACATGCTGCTGGCCGATCTCGACGCCGTGCTCGACGCGCTCAGGCGCCGCGCCTTCGAACATAAATACACGCTCACCATCGGCCGCAGCCACGCCATCCATGCCGAGCCGACCTCCTTCGGCCTCAAGCTTGCCGGCCATTACGCCGAATTCGCCCGCAACCGCGACCGCCTGCTGCGCGCCCGCGCCGAAATCGCCACCTGCGCCATCTCGGGCGCCGTCGGCACCTACGCCCATGTCGATCCCCGGGTCGAGGAATACGTGGCCGAAAAGCTCGGCCTGACGCCCGAGCCGGTCTCCACCCAGGTCATCCCCCGCGACCGCCACGCCGCCTATTTCTGCACGCTCGCGGTCATCGCCAGCGGCATCGAACGCCTGGCGATCGAAGTCCGCCACCTCCAGCGCTCCGAAGTGCGCGAGGCCGAGGAATTCTTCCACCCGGGCCAGAAGGGCTCGTCGGCCATGCCGCACAAGCGCAACCCGGTGCTGTCGGAAAACCTCACCGGCCTGGCCCGCCTGGTACGCGCCCACGTCATCCCGGCGCTGGAAAACGTCGCCCTGTGGCATGAGCGCGACATCAGCCATTCCTCGGTCGAGCGCAATATCTGCCCCGACGGCACGATCGGGCTCGATTTCGCCCTGGCCCGCCTGGCCGGCATGATGGACAAGCTGGTCGTCTATCCCGACCAGATGCTGGCCAATCTCGAAAGCCTGGGCGGCGTGGTCCATTCCGGCGAGGTGCTGCTGGCCCTGGCCCGCGCGGGCATCCTGCGCGACGACGCGTACCGTATCGTCCAGCGCAACGCCATGGCCACCTGGACCATGCTCGGCAAGCCGGGCGGCCGCAGCTTCCGCGACAATCTCGACGCCGACCCCGAGGTCGCGGGCCGCGTCCCCGCCGCCGTGCTGGACGCCGCCATGGACAGCAACGCCCATCTCGGTGCCCTGGACCGCAGCTTCACCCGCGTGTTCGGCGAACCCGGCCCGGCCCGGGGGTAAATCGGGGGCGCGAGGGACATGTTTCCTGGGGGCATATTTCCCAGGGACATATTTCCCAGGGGCATATTTCCCGGGGGGACACGTGACCGCGCGCGTGATGCAGTATACAAACTGATATCGTGTGCACCATCGTCCTGTCCCTTGCCCCCGGCACCGCCTGGCCGCTCCTGTTCGGCGCCAACCGCGACGAACGGCTCGACCGTCCATGGGACGCGCCCGGCCGCCACTGGCCGGACCGCCCGCAGGTCATCGGCGGCCG
>NZ_JABXXP010000529.1 GCF_013376155.1 Nguyenibacter vanlangensis | reverse complement strand
GAGATCCGCGACCGCGACGCCGAGGGCGGCGTGATCCTGCGCTTCGATACCGAGGGCGCGGCGTTCGACGCCTTCCTGCAGGTGGCGGGGGCGCTGGCGCTGCCGCCCTATATCGCGCGGCCCCAGGGACCGACCGAACAGGACCGCACGGATTACGCCACCATCTTCTCGACCCATCGCGGGGCGGTGGCCGCCCCCACGGCGGGGCTGCATTTCACGCCCGGATTGCTGGCCGCCCTGGATGCGGCCGGCGTCGGGCGCCGCACGCTGACCCTGCATGTGGGGGCCGGGACCTTCCTGCCCGTGCGGGGCGAGAGCATCGCCTCCCACCGCATGCATGCCGAACGCGGCATCATCACCCCGGAAACCGCGCAGGCCATCAACGCGGCCCGCGCCGCCGGGGGGCGGATCGTGGCAGTGGGCACGACCTCGCTGCGGCTGCTGGAAAGCGCGGCCGATCCGGACGGCACGATCCGGCCCTTCGACGGCGACACCGCCATCTTCATCCGCCCGGGCTACCGGTTCCGGGCGGTGGACCTGCTGATGACCAATTTCCACCTGCCGCGCTCGACCCTGTTCATGCTGGTCTGCGCCTTCGCCGGATATGACAGGATGCGCCAGGCCTATGCCCACGCGATCGAGACGGGATACCGCTTCTATTCCTACGGCGATGCCTGCCTGCTGCACCGCCAGGACGCGGCCATAGGGGGGACGGGCGCATGAGCACCGCATTCCGCTGGACCGGACAGGCGCGCTTCGGCCGCGCGCGGGCGGGCCACCTGCATACCGCGCACGGCATGGTGCCCACCCCCACCTTCATGCCCGTGGGCACGGCCGGCACGGTCAAGGCCATGACGATGGACGCCGTACGCGCCACCGGCGCGGGCATCGTGCTGGGCAACACCTACCACCTGATGCTGCGTCCGGGGGCCGAACGGGTGCGCGCGCTGGGCGGCCTGCATCGCTTCATGGACTGGCCGGGGCCGATCCTGACCGATTCCGGCGGGTTCCAGGTCATGTCGCTGGGCGCGCTGCGCAAGCTCGACCAGGACGGGGTGACGTTCAGCTCGCATATCGACGGCGCGAAGCACCGGCTGACGCCCGAACGGTCGACCCATATCCAGCACGCGCTGGACGCCACCATCACCATGTGCTTCGACGAATGCCCGGCCCTGCCGGCCCCGCCCGAGACGATCGCGCAGTCCATGCGCCTGTCCATGCGCTGGGCCGCGCGCTGCCGCGCGGCATTCGTCCCCCGCCAGGGCTATGCCCAGTACGGCATCATCCAGGGCGGCACCGAACCCGAACTGCGCGCCGAGAGCGTGCGCGCCCTGACCGATATCGGCTTCGAGGGCTACGCGATCGGCGGCCTGGCGGTGGGCGAGGGGCAGGACCTGATGTTCGCGACCCTGGACGCGACCGTGCCCCTGATCCCCGACGACAGTCCGCGCTACCTGATGGGGGTGGGCACCCCCGACGATCTGCTGGGCGCCGTCGAACGCGGGGTGGACATGTTCGACTGCGTCATGCCGACCCGGGCGGGCCGCACCGCCCGCGCCTATACCGAACGCGGCACCCTGAACCTGCGCAATGCGCGCCATGCCGGCGACACGCGGCCGATCTCGCCGCACTGCGACTGCCTGGCCTGCGCGCGGCACAGCCGCGCCTATCTGCACCACCTGTTCCGGGCCAACGAAATCCTGGGCCCGATGCTGCTGACGTGGCATAATCTGGCCTATTACCAGCGGCTGATGCGCGGGCTGCGCGCCGCGATCATCGACGGGTCGCTGGACGTCCATGCCGCGTGGCTGCGCGCTCAATGGGCGATGGAGGACTGGACGCCCGACGAAATGCCCCCTGCCGACATCCCACCGGTCCCGTGATGCCCCGCCCGGCCCCGTGCAATTCGGCCTTGCGCGACGCGATCCGCGACAAGGCGCTGGCGCTGGGCTTCGACGCGGTGGGGTTCTGCGACGCGGCGCTGGGCGACGATGCCCGGGC
>NZ_JABXXP010000528.1 GCF_013376155.1 Nguyenibacter vanlangensis | reverse complement strand
GCCGGCGTCGGCCGGCGCGGCCGTCCTGCGCATTGCCGCCAACCCGATCTATCCGCCGCTGGAGTTCCGCGACCCGCTGACCGACAGGCTGACCGGTTTCGACATCGCGCTGGGCGAGGCGCTGGCGCAGCGCATGACCATGCGCGCGGTGTGGCAGGAGACGTCCTTTCCGCAGATGATCCCGTCGCTGCAAAGCCGGCGGACGGACATGATCCTGAGCGGCTTTTCGGACCTTCCGTCCCGCCGGGGCGCCCTGGATTTCGTGCGCTATCTGAAATCGGGCGCGCAGGTCCTGGTGCTTCGGGACGATCCGATCCACCGGCCGGAGGATTTGTGCGGGAAATATGTCGCGGCCAGCCGCGCGACGGCCTTTCCGGCGATGATCCGGGACTGGAGCCGCGTGCATTGCGCGCAGGCCGGGCACCCCGACATGGTCGTCTATCCGTCGGAGAGCGGCGCCGACGCGCGGACCCAGTTGCTGCAGGGGCGCGTGTCCGCCATGGTCCAGGGCAGCGAGACGGTGGGGTATTTCATCGACATCACGCACGGCGCGTTCCGCCGCCTGGGGACGCCGCTTTCCATGTCCTATCTGGCCATGGCGTTCGCCAAGTCGCGGCCCGACCTGCGGGAGGGGGCGCGGGCCGCGCTGGCCGCAATGATCGCCGACGGAACCTATGCCCGGCTGCTGCGCCGCTGGTCCCTGCAGGAGGACGCCATCGAGATGCCATCCGGAGATACCGCGCCATGACCATCCGAACCGATCCCGTCACGATCGCGGACGCCGCGCGCCTGGCCGGGCTGCGCCGCGTCAGGGCCATCGCGTGGGGGCATGTCGGTTCGGCGGTGCTGATCGTCGGGTTCGTGCTGTGGGTGGCGCGGGCCTTCGCGCTGGGCCAGATCGGCTGGTCCTATGTCGGGGAATTCCTTTTCGTGCCGGCGATCCTGCGCGGGGTCTGGGCGACATTGCTGATGTCGGTCTGCGCCATGGCGCTGGGCATGGCCGTGGGGCTGGTGCTGGCGGTCGGGCGGTTGTCCCCGGCCGTGGTGCCGCGCGTCGCGTCCGGTGCCTATACGTGGCTGTTCCGCGGCGTGCCGGTCATTCTGCAGCTTCTGATCTGGTTCAACCTGGCGCTGATCTTTCCGCATATCGTCCTTCCCGGCGTGCGGACAATCCGCACCGTGGACCTGATGACGCCGTTTCTGTCGGCGCTGCTGGGCCTGGGGTTGAACCAGGGGGCCTATATCGGCGAGATCCTGCGTGCCGGCCTGCAGAGCATCGACCGGGGGCAGTACGAAGCCGCCGAGATGGTGGGAATGACGCGGATGGTCGCCCTGCGCCGGATCATCCTGCCCCAGGCCCTGCGGGTCGTCATTCCGCCGCTGGGCAACGAGTTCATCAACATGATCAAGCTGACTTCGCTGGCGAGCATGATCCAGTATCCCGAAGTGCTGCATAATGCCGAGACCATCTATTATGCGAACACGCGGGTGATCGAGCTGCTGATCGTGGCGGGGTTCTGGTACCTGATGATCGTCACCGTGCTGTCGCCCCTGCAGCATATGCTCGAGCGGCGTCTGGCGAAGGGAACGCACTGATGGCGGCGGCACCCGTGATATGGATGCGCGACGTCCATAAATCCTTTGGCGGCAATGCGATCCTGCGCGGCGTTTCGCTGGAGATCGCGCGCGGTTCGGTCGTCTGTATCCTGGGGGGATCGGGGTCCGGCAAGACTACGCTGCTGCGGTGTCTGGCGCAGTTGGAGATGCCGGAACATGGCGTGATGGCCGTGGATGGCGAGATCCTGGGCCATGTCGAGGCCAAGGGCGGGCTGCACCGGCGTTCCGCGCGGGACGTCGCGCGGCAGCGGCTGCGCACCGGCATGGTGTTCCAGCGTTTCAACCTCTTCCAGCACATGACCGCGCTTGAGAACGTCGTCGAGGGGCCCGTCACGGTGCAGAAGCGCCGCCGCGCCGCGGTCGAGGCCGAGGCGCACGCGCTGCTG
>NZ_JABXXP010000527.1 GCF_013376155.1 Nguyenibacter vanlangensis | reverse complement strand
CGTCGGCCACCAGCGAACGGCGGAATTCGGTCTCGTCGATCGGTGCGCTCATCTCCGGCAGATGGGCCCGCCCGCCCGCGCCGTCCAGCCCCCCCCCTGTGCCAGCCCCCCTGTGAACGCCGCGGCGCAGGGGGCGAACCAGAGGGGCCATTCTCTCATGCCGGATTCTCGCGCGCTGCCATCTGCGCCGTGCGCGCGAGGCCGGCCCGGATACTCACGCCTTCCGTAACGCCTCATTGATGCGCGTCTGCCAGCCGGGACCGCCTGAACGGAATTTTTCGAGCACGTCCGGGTCAAGGCGCAGCGAAACCGATACCTTCTTCCCGGGATCACGCGGCCGGCCGACAGGCCGTTGAACCATGCCGGATTTCATCCTGGCCGCCAGGGCCGGATGGGAATCGGTGAAACGGCGCGCCTGGGCGAGTTGCCCGTCCGTGGCCTCGGGCGCGTCCGGGTCGGCGGCAATCATGGCCTGGACCTGATCTTCCGTCATGTTCCTAAGAGACTTCAGCTTCTTCATAACGCTTCCGCTCCTTCCGGCTCGCGGGCCGCATCGAAATGATCGATATGGCCTAGTGTCCTGCCCGAGAAATTCTTATGAGAATTTCTCGGATCAGCAGGCCACTAAAATATTGATTCCAGTGTCCTTTCGATTCCAAAATTCGCTTGCGAATTTTGGAATCGGGACGCTGGGTGCCCAATTCCGCGAACACAACGGCAATCGTCCCGTCGAGAAATGGACCGATGGCCATCAGGCGATCATTCTTGGCTGGGACCACGATCGACGACAGGAAGAACGAGGCTTTCAGGTCGGCGAAATCCAGACCGCGTTCATTCAGGGTCTTCAGACGTTTCGGCTCGTCCCACGTGATCGCCAGCATGGTTTCTGTATATACAGAAACTGAGTGCCGAGCAAGGGCTGTCCCAGGCTTTCGGGTGGGGGCTTGAGCCTCCCCGCGCCTTTTCCCGCGCCGCCCCCGCATCGGGGCTTGATCCGCCGCCCGCCCTTGTCTATAGCCAGCCCCCTGTTCGCGCGTCCGGGCCTGGAATGGGCATGCCCGGCCGTGACCGCCGCCTGGCCGCCGAGCGCGGCCGCGGCTTCAAAGCCAAGGAGATGAAAATGCCCAAGATGAAGACCAAGTCGTCGGTCAAGAAGCGGTTCAAGATCACCGCGACCGGCAAGGTGCTGGCGGGCCCGGGCAACAAGCGCCACGGCCTGATCAACCGCTCGCAGAAGATGAAGCGCACCAACCGCGGTTCGCAGACTCTGACCGAGATGGACGGCCGCACTGTCAAGCAGTGGGCCCCCTACGGGCTGGCATAAGGAGCACCTGAGACATGGCACGTGTTAAGCGGGGCGTGACCACCCACGCCCGTCACAAGAAGGTCCTCGATCAGTCCAAGGGCTATCGCGGCCGCTCCTCCACGAACTACCGCATCGCGCTGGAACGCCTCGAAAAGGCGCTGCGCTACGCCTATCGCGACCGCCGGAACAAGAAGCGCGAATTCCGCGCCCTGTGGATCCAGCGCATCAACGCGGCCGTCCGCGAGCATGGGCTGACCTACAGCAAGTTCATCAACGGCCTGGACAAGGCCGGGATCGAGATCGACCGCAAGGTCCTGGCCGCGATCGCCTTCGACGACGCCGCCACCTTCGCCGAGATCGTGAAGAAGGCCCAGGCCGCGCTCGCCGCCTGATCTTTCCTCGCCGTCCTACGGTTCGGAACGGGCCGCCCCATATCGGGGCGGCCCGTTCTGCATTTCGGGGGTTTATTCCGCGGGGCGGACCCTGTATCCGGCCTGATCGGTAACCCACGCCCGCGTTTCGCGCCGGTTCCTTTCGTCCCCGTTCCAGCGAGGTGCCATGAACGACGATCTCGAAACCCTGCGGCAAGAGACGCTGGCCGCGCTCGCCGCCGCCGCCGACCGGCGGCAATGGGACGATGTGCGCGTCGGCACCCTGGGCAAGTCCGGCCGGCTGACCGCGCTGCTCAAGGAACTCGGCC
>NZ_JABXXP010000526.1 GCF_013376155.1 Nguyenibacter vanlangensis | reverse complement strand
GCCGCCTGGCGCCTGCGCAGCCGCGCCCCGCAGCCGCAACCCCTGCGCATCGCCGCCTGAGCACCCCAAGCCGTCACGAACGGATGACCCGGTCTTGAAGCGAAGCGCCATCGCCATACGTCGCACACGTATGGCGATGGCGTGCCGTCAAGGCTCGCCTGGGGAAGATCCCTGGGGGAAAGCACATGTCCGGAAAAATCGTCACCTGCCTGTGGTTCGACCATGACGAGGCGCGGAAAGCGGCGGAATTCTACGCGGCCACCTTTCCGGACAGCCATGTCGGACCAGTGCTTCACGCTCCGTCCGATTACCCTGGCGGCGAACGGGGCAGCGAGCTGACCGTCGAATTCACCGTACTCGGCCAGGCATTCATCGGCCTGAATGGCAGGGGCCTGAACGACAGGAACCGGAATGGCGGCCCCGCATTCTCGCCGAACGAGGCGGTCAGCTTCCAGGTGATGACCGAGGATCAGGCGGAAACCGACCGCTACTGGAATGCGATCATCGAGAATGGCGGCAGCGAAGGCGCGTGCAGTTGGTGCAAGGACCGTTGGGGCTTCTCGTGGCAGATCGTGCCGCGAATCCTGATGGCCGCGCTGAAGGATCCGGACCGCGCCGCCGCAAAGCGGGCGATGGACGCCATGATGACCATGCGCCGGATCGACATTGCCCGGATCGAGGCCGCGCGAGCGGGCCATATGACGGCCTGACCCCGCCGCCATGCACTAACGCCGGCCTCCTCAGTCGCGGCCCGCGTCGAGAAACCGCTGCATGAACACCAGGTCTCGCCAGCGACCGAATTTGTGCCCGACCTCGCGCAACGTTCCCGCGCGCTCGAAGCCGAGACGGTCGTGGAGGCGGATCGAGGCGGGATTGGCGGCGTCGATCCCGGCCACCATGACATGCTTGCCGAGGGACGTCGCCCGGCCGAACAGGGGCTCGACCAGCGCCCTGCCCACCCCGCGGCCACGCATGTCGGCGCGAACATAGACCGAGTGCTCGACCGTATGCCGATAGCCCGGCCAGGGCCGAAAATCGCCGAACGTGGCATAGCCCAGCACCGAATCGTCCGCCGGGTGCCCGGCTACCAGCACCGGATAACCCTGGCCGGCCCGCTGCGCGAACCAGACCTTGCGGTCCTCCAGCGTCGCTTCCTGCTCCGTGTAGACGGCCGAGGATGTGCGGACGACCTCGTTATAGATGGCCAGGATGCCGGAAAGATCGGCCTCGGTCGCGTCGCGGACGGTAATGGGCATCGGCACCCTCGGGCGAAACGGGATGGAATCATCGACGCTATCCGCCATAGCGTCATCATGTCTACGGTACAAGACGACATCGCCTTATCCGCATTGGAGCACACCCTCGCCGCCCGGCTGCGCGCCGAGCGCGTGCCGCGCGGCTGGTCGCTGTCCGGCCTGGCCATACGGTCCGGCGTCAGCCGCGCCATGACCAGCAACCGGTCCCACCACGACGGTGCCGGGGCGCCTGTCCGGCGCGTCCGGACCGACTTTGTCCACATTGCTGACCCGGGCCGAAAGCGACGCGTCCGGCGCGGGGCGCATCATGCGGAGCGATGCGCAGCCGCTTTGGCGCGACCCGGCCACGGGCTATATCCGGCGCGCGGTGTCGCCTCCGGGCGCCGAGCCGGAACTCGTTCACGTCGAACTGCCGCCCGGCGCATATGTGAACGATCCGGCCGCGGCCTATGCGTATCTGGACGGCCAATGCGTCTGGATGCTCCCAGGGGCGCTGTCGTTCCGCGCAGGCACGATCGAACATCACCTCGCCGCAGGCGACTGCCTCACGCTCGGCCTCCCGCTGGATTGCGCGTTCACAATCCCTCCGACTCCACGCCCTGCACCTACCTCGTCGCCATCTCACGCACGCAAAAATCGTGATATCCACACATGGAACTGACCGCCCCCTCTCCAGAGACGTCACCAGCCCCTTCTCACGCGCGCTCCCGGCCCTCCGCCGCCACGCGCAGCGCCGCGTCGCGCGCCAGC
>NZ_JABXXP010000525.1 GCF_013376155.1 Nguyenibacter vanlangensis | reverse complement strand
CCGCCATCCTGCGCGCGCTCGGCGCCGACGCGGGACAGATCCGCGCGATCTGGCTGCTGGAATTCACCCTGCTGGGACTGACTGCCGGTGCGATGGCGGCGGCGATCGGCACGGCCAATGCCTGGCTGATCGCCCGCGCGGTCCTGCACATGCCCTGGCACGCCGACTGGCCCGCCCTGGCGGGTACCCTGGCCGTCACGCTCTGCGCCACCACGCTGTGCGGCATGCTGGTCTGGCGCCACGCGCTGCAGAGCCTGAAAAAAAGAGGATAAAGCGGAAAAACGCCGAACGGCACACGACAAAACGCGGCCGACCGAGGCATTCCCCGACCGCCGCGCACCATCGTGACTTATTGAAGCAGGCGGGAAACTGGTGGAGCCAATCGGAATCGAACCGACGACCTCCTGAATGCCATTCAGGCGCTCTCCCAACTGAGCTATGGCCCCGCCGGCACTGGCGCCATCCGACGCCGTGCGAGTGGGCGGGGTATAACCGCCGTCCGCTGCCTTGGCAAGCCCCTAATTACGACAGGATCACACCATGCTGGCGCAGGAATCCCAGCAACGGCAGCAGGGGCAGGCCCAGGATCGCCGCGTGCTCGCCCACGACGCGGTCGAACAGATGGATCCCCGCCCCCTCCAGCCGGTACGCCCCGACCGAGGACAGGATCGCATCGCCCTCCGCCGCCAGATACGCGTCCAGAAAACGCTCGGAAAATGGCCGCATCGTCAATTCCGGCCGCGCCACGTGCCGCCATATGACCTGCCCCTCACGCATCACCGCGACCGCAGTGTGCAGCACGTGCGTCCGCCCCCGCAGGCGCAGCAATTGCGCCCGCGCCGCCGGCCGGTCGGCCGGTTTCTCGAACCATTCCCCCTCGCACGCCAGGATCTGGTCGCCGCCCACCACCACGCTGCCGGGCGCATGCACCCGTGCCGCCTTCATCTCCGCCAGCAGCAGCGCACAGGATCCGGCCGCCATCCCCTCGGCCTGCGCCGATTCCCGGATGCTCTGCTCATCCACCCGCGCCGGACGCGATTCCACCGATAAACCGGCCTGTTCCAACAGCATACGCCGCGTCACCGACTGGCTGGCCAGTACTATCCGAGGCGACTCGGCCTGTAGAAACCCGCCGGCCGGTACTAATGACGAGTCGCTCATGCTTCACCTCTCCGTACTCGAAAAATCAAACCCTGTGCCCGACCTGCGCGAGTACTGGGGTACATGGGGACAGTACTCCGTATGCTTCTTGAGCGTACCGAGTACCGTGGACAACGCCCACGCGCTCCGTCACGGTGGGTTGTACACAGCCCCATGTCGGCATTTTCTGGATAACTCTCATAACCCCTTGGGAAACGGCCGGACAAAATCTGTACACCCTGTGGGAAAGACGGGGTACGTTTTTGGAAACGTGGGTACCCCGTCATCCACAGCCCTTATCACCCTCTTCAGCATTTCTTTCTTCTTATTTCATGTTTAGAGGTGTGATCCGAAATCCGGTGACGCCGTACCGGACCTTTCCTTCGGTCCTGTCGTCGCCCGCGAAAGTACGGGATACTCGTCCCGTCAGGACAGGAATGATCGGCACGGCGATGACGGACACAGCCAAACCACTCTTGCGGGTCCTCCAGGGCGAGGCCCTGTGGCCGCCGCCGCTCTGGCTGATGCGTCAGGCCGGCCGCTACCTGCCGGAATTCCGCGCCCTGCGCGACCAGGCCGATTTCATCACCCGCTGCATGACGCCGGACCTGGCCACCGAAATCACCCTGCAGCCGATCCGCCGCTACGCCATGGACGGCGCGATCCTGTTCTCGGACATTCTGATCCTGCCTTGGGCGATGGGACAGTCTCTCGAATTCGTCCCGGGCACCGGCCCCGTGCTGGGGGCCATCCGATCGGCATCCGACCTCGCGCGGCTGGATCCCAAACGCGTGCCCGACGCCACTGCCCCGGTGATGGAAACCCTGCGCCGCCTGCGCGCGACGCTCGACGGCCCCGATCCGATCG
>NZ_JABXXP010000524.1 GCF_013376155.1 Nguyenibacter vanlangensis | reverse complement strand
GGCGGCGTTCGCGCGGGCGGCGCGGCGCCTGCTGGTGGCGTGCGACCTGATCGAAGGCGAGGCCGAGACCGAGGAAGTGCCCGAGGGCGACGACAGCGCCCCGTCCGACCGGGACGAGGAGGAGGAGAGCGAGGCCCCGGACAAGCCCGAGCAGCAGGACGACGAGTCCGGCAGCCAGGAGGAAGACGAGACCGGCCTGCAGCCCCAACTGGCGCAGGGCGCCGGCCTGGGCGACGAGGATGGCGACGAATCGGACGGGGCCAGCGCGTCGGGGTCGGAGGAAGCGGGCGGGCCGCGCGCGCCGGACGAGAAGGAGGCGGCCGACCCGGCGCTGTCCTATCATCCCTATACGACCGCGTTCGACGAGGAGATCGCGGCGGAGGATCTGTGCGACCCCGAGGAACTGACGCGGCTGCGCCAGCAACTGGACCACCAGTTGATCAGCCTGCAGGGGGTGGTGTCGCGGCTGGCGAACCGTCTGCAGCGGCGGCTGCTGGCGCAGCAGACCCGGGCGTGGGAATTCGACCTGGACGAGGGAATCCTGGATGCGGGGCGCCTGTCGCGGGTCGTGGTCAATCCGACCCTGTCGCTGTCGTACAAGCATGAGCGGGACACGGATTTCCGCGATACGGTGGTCACGCTGCTGATCGACAACTCGGGGTCGATGCGCGGGCGGCCGATTTCGGTGGCGGCGATGTGCGGCGATATCCTGGCGCGCACGCTGGAGCGCTGCGCGGTGAAGGTCGAGGTGCTGGGCTTTACCACCCGGGCGTGGAAGGGCGGGCAGAGCCGCGAGCGCTGGGTGGCGGACGGCAAGCCGCGCCATCCCGGGCGGCTGAACGACCTGCGGCATATCGTCTACAAGGCGGCGGACATGCCGTGGCGGCGGGCGCGGAAGAATCTGGGCCTGATGCTGCGCGAGGGGCTGCTGAAGGAGAACATCGACGGCGAGGCGCTGCTGTGGGCGTCGCGGCGGCTGCAGGCCCGTCCGGAAAGCCGGCGCATTCTGATGGTGATTTCCGATGGCGCGCCGGTGGATGACAGTACCCTGTCGGTCAATCCCGGGTCCTATCTGGAGACGCATCTGCGGCAGGTGATCGCGCAGATCGAAAACCGCAGCATGATCGAGCTGATCGCCATCGGCATCGGCCATGACGTGACGCGCTATTACCGGCGCGCGGTGACGATTACCGACGCCGAGGAGCTGGGCGGCACGATGATGCGGAAATTGTCGGAACTGTTCGACGAGAAATCCGCATCGACGGGCCGCCGCGGGGTGGCTTAACCCCCCTGCCCTACTGATTTTTGCCCGGCGGGTCGGTATCGGTCGGGCGGACATCGGCCAGGCGGGTGTCGGCGAAGCCGAGCAGCGCGTCGATCATGCGGTCGGTGTCGCGGGGCGTCGTGCGATGGTTCACGATGGCCGCGCGGATGGCCAGCATGCCGCCCACCATCGTCGTCGATGGCGCGGCGATGCCGGATTCGTGCAGGTCCTTCACCAGTTCGCCGTTCAGCCGGTCCAGGTCGGTGTCCCCGGTCCGTACGCGGAAGCAGACGATGTTGAGCGCGACCGGGGCCAGCCGTTCGAGCATCGGTTCGGCATCCACGCGGTCGGCCAGGTGGCGGGCGGCCGCGCAGCAGGATTCGACCATCCGGCCCAGGCGGTCGGTGCCGTACGTGCCGAGGGTCATCCAGACCTTGAGCGCGCGGAAGCCGCGCGACAGGTCGGGCCCGAGGTCGCAGAACCAGGGGGCGTTGGCCGCCAGGCCCCGGTCGGCGCGCGAGAGATAGGCCAACGACTGCGCGAAGGCGGCGGCCTGGCGCCCGGGTTCGCGGACCAGGATGCAGCCGGCGTCGTAGGGGACCTGGGCCCATTTGTGGAAATCGAAGGCCAGGCTGTCGGCACGCGACAGGCCGCGCAATTGCGGGCGCAGCCGGTCCGACAGCATGGCCAGGGCGCCGAACGCGCCGTCGACATGGAACCAGAGCCCGTCGCGCGCCGCGATGGCGGCG
>NZ_JABXXP010000523.1 GCF_013376155.1 Nguyenibacter vanlangensis | reverse complement strand
CTCCCCGCGCCGGCCGGCCGCCCGCCCGCATGTCGACACCGGCGCCCTGACCCTGCTCCTGCTCTGCGCCGCGCTGGCGGTCCTCAGCTTCGCCTGGGCCCGCTCGCCGCTCTTCCTGTTCATCTACCCGGCATTGGCGATGCTGGCCTTCCATGCCCGGGCCGCCTGGGTCTTCACCGCGATCTTCTTCGTCTCCATCCTCGCCTCGGCGCTGACCGCGCACGGCCTGGGGCCGATCGCCCGCCTGTCGCCGGACGGCCACCTGATGCGCGAGGACATGCTGCAGCCCTATCTGTTCTCGCTGCTGCTGGTGGTGCTGCCGATCAACAACGCGGTGGGCGAGAAGCGCCGCTACACAAGCCGGCTGCTGCTGCTCAAGGCCAATCTCGAATATGCCGCGACCCATGACGCGCTGACCGCCACGATGAATCGCCAGATGTTCGAAACGGTGCTCGGCACGCTGATCGCCCGGCATGATTCCGGCATCGTGCTGTTCATCGACATCGATGATTTCAAAAGCATCAATGACGGCCTGGGACACCAGGCCGGCGACGAATTCCTCAAGGCGTTCGGCGCCAGGATGCGCGAACTGGTCGGGGGCCTGCACGGCAGCGTCGGCCGCTTCGGCGGCGACGAATTCGCGGCGATCGTCCCCGGGGCCTTCTCCCCGGCCGAACGCGACCATCTCTGCGCCTCCATCTCCGACGCGCTGCGCGCGCCCTACCGCTTCGCCGGAATCACGCGGTCGGTCACCGCCAGCATCGGCGCCGCCATGATCGACCCCGGCAGCGCCGGCGCCGACGATCTCATGCGCAAGGCCGACATCGCGCTCTACATGACCAAGGCATCCGGCCGCAACGGCTACACGCTCTTTGGCATGCCGCCCGCTGCCAATGCCGTTCCGCCGCCGTCCATGATCATGCTGCAATAGGAAAAGGCCCGGACTCTTCGCCAATCCTCACCCGCCCTCATCACTGGCCTGGCCGGCGATCGGCGCGGGCGCACCGATCTTCTGCCACGTCGGATCCGGATCGAAGCGGGTCATGGCGCTGCCCAGGGCCGGTGTATCCGGCCCAAGATCCTTCGCATAGATTTCGCCATCCTGGTTGACGATGAATGTCATCACGCCGGAATTTCCCCAGCGTACCGGCCACGCGACCAGCCCGAAACCGCCCAGCATCAATCCATCGGCGATATAATCATAGGCGCCGCCACGCGCATGGGGCCCCTGCGCCGTCAGCACGCGAAAGAAATAGCCATGATATGGCTGGGGCTTGCCGGTCCCGCCCGGGTGATAGCCGCCCGCGTACGCCTCGGCGACCAGCGGTCCCAGCGGGCTGGGCGGCTGTCCTTCCTCCGTGGGCCAGTAAAGCCCGTCCTGCTTGCCTGGACTGCTTAAAAGCCGTTGAGCGTAGACATGCACCTTGCGGCCATCATGCAGTCCTTGGGCATACTCGTACTGCGCGTCCACGTAGGCCAGCATGACCTGCTGCGTATACAGCTCGTTCGCGCCGATACGACGATCCAGAATTTCATCAAGCCCTGCCGGGACGTCGAAGGACCAGCCGTGCTGCGAACGGGTCAGGGGAATCGGGAAAGGCCACTGATCCGCGCCGATCGATAATATCGCTGTCCCGTCATGGATGGCGATCGTGTGGCCGGCGTCGTAGGCCGCGACGAATCTGTTCTCGCCGGCCCGATCGGCCGCCGGGTCGCCCGAACTTATGGCACGCAGCCCCGCCTCGCCGAACACCGTCCTGAGTTCGTCGCGATCGTCCGCGCGCGCGCCGAGGACCAACGCCATGATCGCGGCTTCCGGCGTGGCGAAATATTCGCCCGTCGCCGCCGGAGCCGCCGCGAAAAGCGGCAGCACAAGCGGAATGATGGCAAGCCGTCGCCGCAACGATGTGCCCATCATCAACGTCCTCCTCTCCGTCCGCCGCCACCGCGCATGCCCCCGCCACGCATGCCCCCACCGCCGCCACCGCGCATGCCCCCACCACGCGCGGCGCCGGAC
>NZ_JABXXP010000522.1 GCF_013376155.1 Nguyenibacter vanlangensis | reverse complement strand
CGGGGCCGTGAACGGGGGCGAGGGCGGCATCGAAGCCATGCGCGCGAAAGGCGGCGACCGTTTCGGCCCCGACGGCGTCGGGTTCGGACGAGGCGGTGGGGAACACGACGATGCGCCCGCCCGAGAGACGGTGCATCTCGCGATAGACGGCATCATTGTCGTCTTCGAGACGGCCGCCGATGACGGCGAGCTTCGGGCGGTTGCCCGCCGGTTCGGCGGGAGGCTGGGAGATGGACATGGGTGGCGGTCAGGCGTCCGGAGCGATCAGCACGCCGCGCGAATCGGTCACCACCCTGAAGCCCGCGGGCAGGTCGAAGGCGCCGTCCATGATCCGCGCCGCCGCGTCGGGCGCGGGCGCGCCGTCGAAGGCGGGGCGGAAATGGATGATCTGCTTCCAGGAGCGGGTGATGTTCTCGCAGAAGAACAGGACGAGGTCGTCGGGGCGCGCCATATCGAGCGCCGCCTGGAGGGATTGTTCCTCTTCCTCGATGATGCGGATGGCGTCCTCGGCCACGCCGGCGTCGCGCAGCGCGGCCTGCATGATGCGGGGCATCTCGTCCATCGCGCGGCCGCGCGGCGTGTCGTCGCGATGGCAGATATAGACGTCGAAATGTCCGGCCACCCGGGCCGCGATCGCCGCCACGTCCTCATCACGCCGGTCGGCGGGGCAGGTGACGCAGACGATGCGGCGGCCGCGCGGCTTGAGGCGCTCGACCAGTTCGGTCATCGCCGCCACCGCGGCCTCGTTGTGTCCGTAATCGAGGATCACGCGGAAGCCGTGCTCGTCATAGACGTTCATCCGGCCCGGCGACTGGAAGAACGTGTTGTCGAACGTGCGCAGCCCGGTGCGGATCTGGTCCAGCGTCTTGCCCAGCGCATAGGCCATGGCGGCCGCGAACATCGCGTTCTCGACGTTGTGCAGTGCCTTGCCTTCCAGCGTCGCCGGGATCAGGTGCGTCCACATCAGCGGGATGTGCAGCCCGTTGTCGTAGATGACGATCTGCTCGCCATTGATGCCCTGTTCCAGCACGATGGCGCGCTTGCCCAGGCGGATATGCTCGCGCACCAGCATGTGGTCGGGGTTGCGGGTGACGTACATGATGTGTTTCGCGGGGGATTGGGCGGCCATCTTGAGCGTGTATTCGTTGTCGGCGTTCAGCACCACCGTGTCGCGCGTGACCTGGGCGATGACCTGCTTGACCGCCGCCAGTCCTTCGAGCGTGTGCACGCCGCCCAGGCCCAGATGGTCGGACGTCACGTTCAGCACCGCGCCCACGTCGCAGAAACTGTAGCCCAGCCCCGAGCGGACGATGCCGCCGCGCGCGGTTTCCAGCACCGCGATGTCCACCGTGGGGTCGCGCAGCACCATCTTGGCGGAAACCGGGCCGGTCATGTCGCCCTTGATGGTGACGTTGCCGTCGATATAGACCGCGTCGGTCGAGGTCTGGCCGACCACGTGACCGGCCATCTTGAGGATATGCGCCAGCATGCGCGCGCAGGTCGTCTTGCCGTTGGTGCCGGTGAGGGCGGCGATCGGCACGCGGCTTTGCGTCCCCGGCGGGAAGAGCATGTCCATGATCCGGCCGCCCACGTCGCGCGGCTTGCCCTCGGACGGGGCGATATGCATGCGCAGTCCGGGCCCGGCATTGATCTCGCAGATCGCGCCGCCGGTCTCGCGGTAGCTTTTGGTGATGTCCGAGGTCAGGAAATCGACCGCGCCGATATCCAGTCCGATCGCCCGGATGGCGCGTTCGGCCATCAGCTTGTTGTCCGGGTGGATCACGTCGGTCACGTCGATCGCCGTGCCGCCGGTCGAGAGATTGGCGGTCTTGCGCAGATAGATCTTCTGCCCGGCATCGGGAATGCTGTCGGGCGTCATGTCGCGTTCGGCCAGCAGGCGCAGCGCCTGTTCGTCCAGTTCCAGCCGGGTCAGCAGGTTTTCGTGCCCGACGCCGCGGCGCGGGTCGCGGTTTTCCGCCTCGACCAGGGCGGCGATCGTGCGGGCGCCGTCGCCCACCACATGGCCCGGCACG
>NZ_JABXXP010000521.1 GCF_013376155.1 Nguyenibacter vanlangensis | reverse complement strand
AGGTGCCCGTGATGGCCGGCTTCCAGGGCCTGGGCCCCGACGGCCGGGTCACCACCCTCGGCCGCGGCGGGTCGGACACCTCGGCCGTGGCGCTGGCCGCGGCGATCCAGGCCGACCGGTGCGACATCTACACCGATGTCGACGGAATCTACACCACCGACCCCCGCATTGTTGCGAGGGCGCGCAAGCTGGATAAGATCACGTACGAAGAGATGCTCGAACTGGCGTCGGTGGGCGCCAAGGTGCTGCAGACCCGCAGCGTCGAACTGGCGATGAAGGAACGCGTCCGGGTGCAGGTCCTGTCCAGCTTCGTCGACGGTCCCGCCCCGGCGGAAGGCAGCCTGCCCGGTTCATTAGTGGTTGATGAGGACGAAATCGTGGAAAAGGAACTGGTCGCCGGCATCGCCTACTCGCGCGACGAAGCCAAGCTGTCCGTCAGAAGCATCCCCGACCGTCCCGGCATCGCGGCGGCGATCTTCGGCCCGCTGACGGCGGCCAACGTGAACGTGGACATGATCGTGCAGAGCACGGGGGCCGACGGCCTGACCAACATGACCTTCACCACCGGCAAGACCGACCTGGCCCGCGCCATCCAGGCGCTCGAGGCCGCGAAGGGCGTGATCCAGTACGGCGAACTGGTCACCGACGACGACGTCGTGAAGATCAGCGTGGTCGGGGTCGGCATGCGCTCGCATGCCGGGGTCGCCAACACGATGTTCCGCACCCTGTCTGATCGCAACATCAACATCCAGGTCATCTCGACCAGCGAGATCAAGGTATCCGTCCTGATCGCATCGGAATATACCGAACTGGCGGTGCGCGCCCTGCACACCGCCTACGGTCTCGACGCGGCCTGACGATGATGGACGATTTTTCCCCGCCCCCCGAGGGCAACGAACAGGCCCACGACACGGCGGCGCCTGACGCCGCGCATGACACCGCTCGTTCTGCCGCGCGCGCGCGGCTCGACCGCCTCTGGTCCGCCGGCACGGGCTTCCTCGGCAGCCGCTACGCCATCCTCGGCGGCGCCATGTCGTGGGTCAGCGAACGCAACCTGGTCTCGGCCATCTCCAATGCCGGCGGGTTCGGCGTGCTGGCCTGCGGCGCGATGGAACCCGACCGCCTGGCCGAGGAAATCGCCGCCACCCAGGCGATGACCAGCCGCCCCTTCGGCGTCAACCTGATCACCATGCATCCCAGGCTGGACGACCTGGTCCGCGTCTGCCTCGCGGCGAAGGTGACGCATGTCGTCCTGGCCGGCGGCATCCCCCCCGGTCCGGCGATCCGCGCGATCAAGGACGGCGGCGCGCGGGCCATCGCCTTCGCCCCGGCGCTGGTCCTGGCCAAGCGTCTGGTCCGCATGGGCGTGGACGCCCTGGTAATCGAGGGCGCCGAGGCCGGCGGCCATATCGGCCCGGTCTCGCTGACCGTCCTGGCGCAGGAGGTCCTGCCCTTCATCCGCTCGGTGCCGGTCTTCGTCGCGGGCGGCCTGGGCCGGGGCGAGGCCATCCTGTCCTATCTCGAACAGGGTGCGGCCGGCGCGCAGCTCGGCACCCGCTTCGCCGCCTCGGCCGAAAGCATCGCGCATGACCGCTTCAAGGCCGCCTTCGTCCGCGCCAACGCGCGCGACGCGGTCGCCTCCATCCAGCTCGACGAACGCTTCCCCGTCATCCCGGTCCGCGGCCTGACCAACGAGGGCACGCGCGCCTTCCTGCGCCACCAGGGCGAAACGGTCCGCCGCTTCCTCGACGGCGAATTCACGCGGGAGCAAGCCCAGCTCGAGATCGAGCATTTCTGGGCCGGCTCGCTGCGCCGCGCCGTCATCGACGGCGACGTGGAAAACGGCTCGGTCATGGCCGGACAATCGGTCGGCATGATCAGCGCGGTCCAGCCGGTCGCGGCCATCATCGCCGAACTGGTCGAACAGGCCGTCGACGCGCTGGTGCGGCGCGACAATCCGGCGGAGGAGATGTGAGCGAGGGCGCCGCCGCCTCATCCACGGCCGGCGCGTCCCGCCCGGCCGAACCGCCCGGCGGCGTC
>NZ_JABXXP010000520.1 GCF_013376155.1 Nguyenibacter vanlangensis | reverse complement strand
CCCCGCAGCAGGACCAGGCGGCCGCCGCCCTGCCCGGGACGATCGACGAAATCCGCGAATCCCTGCGCTGGCTGGGGCAGCAGATCGCCCGGCGCTACTTCGTCGTGCTGACGCCGCCGCGCGCAGTGGGCGGCGGCCGCTATGCCGACCGCGCGGGCTCCAGGGGCGAACCCGATGGCGAACCCGGCACCAAACTCGGGGCCATCGACGAATCATGATCTATCGCGTCCGTCACCTGACCCGCTACGCCTATGGCAGCCCGGTCGACCTTGCCGCCCATATCGTCCACGTCACCCCCCGCGACCTGCCGGGCCAGGTCGTGCGCTGGACACGGCTCGAAATCACGCCTGCCCCGGTGCGGCGGGTCGATGGCGCCGATTATTTCGGCAATCGCGTCACCTGGCTGTATCACGAAGCCCCCCACACGACGTTCGACGTGCTGGCCGATTCCGAGGTCGACGTCGCCTTCCCTCCGCCCCCGCCCGAGACCGCCACCCCGGCCTGGGAGGACATCGTCGCCACCGCCAGGGCCGGCGGCGACGCGGCATGGGCGGCGGCGGAATTCCTGTTCGACAGCCCGATGTGCGCCACCAGCCCGGATGCGGGCCGCTATGCCGCGCAATGCTTCACGCCCGGCCGGCCGATCCTGGCGGCCCTGCTGGACCTCAACGGGCGGATCCATCGCGAATTCCGCTTCCGCGCCGGGGTCACCACCCTGTCCACCCCGGTCGACCAGGTCCTGGCCCGGCGCGAGGGCGTGTGCCAGGACTTCACCCATCTGATGATCAGCGCCCTGCGCTGGCTCGGCGTGCCGGCCCGCTACATGTCCGGCTATATCCGCACCCGTCCCCCGCCGGGGCAGCAGCGGCGCCTGGGGGCGGACCAGTCCCACGCCTGGGTCGCAGCCTGGCTGGGCCCGGCCCATGGCTGGGTCGGGCTGGACCCCACCAACGGAATCGTGGTGCGCGACGAACACGTGGTGCTGGGCTGGGGCCGCGACTATGCCGATATCAGCCCGGTGCATGGGCTGATCCTGGGCGGCGGCAACGACGTGCTGACGGTCGGCGTGGACCTGGTGCCGGTCGAGGAATGGGCCGACCCGCTCCCCTGACCCGCCAGGCCGCCCCTTACTGACTCGCCGTCTTGGTCAGGCCGGCCTCGAAACCCATCTTCTGCCACCGTTCCTTCTGGGTCAGCTTCTTGTCGTCCCCGCCCCCGCAGGCCGCGAGCGAGAACAGCAGGGCGGTCAGCCCAAGAAAACGGATGGTCTGGATCAACGATGCCTCCTGCCGGGACCGAGGCGTTCATAGCAGAGAAGCCATCCGGGGCGAAAGACGCGGCGGAACGGCGCTCCGCTCTTCCCTTCTCCCCCTTCCCCCTCTCCCCCTTCCCCTGGGCGCGAAACACGCAGATATATCTCGGCCAATCAACCTCGCCACGCCCGAAGGAGATCGCAGGACGGATGCCGCGCCCCCCGATGCATACCCTGGACGCCGTCGCCGCCCTGCGGCAGACGGTGCGCGACTGGAAACGACAGGGCCTGACCGTGGGGCTGGTCCCGACGATGGGCGCGCTGCACGAGGGGCATCTCAGCCTGGCGCGCGCCGCGCTGGCGCAGGCGGACCGGGTGATCGTCTCGATCTTCGTCAATCCCACCCAGTTCGACAATCCGTCGGACCTGGCCACCTATCCCCGCACCTGGGACGACGACCGGCGCCTGCTGGCCGATGCCGGGGTCCATGTGCTGTACGCCCCCACGGTCGCCGAGATGTATCCGGCGGGCTTCGCCACCCATGTTTCGGTCGCCGGCGTGTCGGCCGGGCTGTGCGGCGCCCACCGTCCCGGCCATTTCGACGGGGTGGCGACGGTGGTGTGCAAGCTGTTCCTGCAAAGCCAGGCCGACATGGCCTTCTTCGGCGAGAAGGATTTTCAGCAGATCCACGTCGTGCGCCGGATGGCCGCCGACCTGGACATCCCGATCCGCCTGGTCGCCTGCCCGACGCTGCGCGAGGCCGACGGCCTGGCCATGTCGTCGCGCAACC
>NZ_JABXXP010000519.1 GCF_013376155.1 Nguyenibacter vanlangensis | reverse complement strand
CGGTCTTCGCCCGGGGTCAGGGCGCGGGCGACGGTGCGTTCCAGCTTCGGCAGTTCGCGGGTTTCGACGGCCAGGCCGGTTTCGGCGAGTGCGGCCTCGACGGCGCGGCGGGCGGGGGATTCGGATGTCATGTCCGGTTTGTGCGCCATCCCGCGCGCGGGAACAACATGCCTGTGGGCGGCCCGCTTGTCCGCCGCGCGATCGTCGGATAACGGATTTGTGCTGGTGTCGGGGGCGCGGCGCGCTTAAACATCTCACCCTCTTGCACGAACGGGGCGTCCGCCGCGGGTCGTGATCGATGCGAATCCCAGCCCTGAACGGGAGAGTTTGACACCATGTCCGATATGTTGATGACGCAAGCCACCGGGACCGTTCCCACCGGTCTGGAGCCCGTCGCGGGCGAGGCGGGCGTGTATCATCTGGCCGAGCCGACCAAGACCTATGGCCATCTGAATGCCGAAACGGTGCTGAGCGTCCATCACTGGACGGACCGGCTGTTCAGCTTCACCACCACCCGAGACGCCGCGCTGCGCTTCGAGAACGGGCAGTTCGCGATGATCGGGATCGAGGTCGAGGGCAAGCCGCTGCTGCGCGCCTATTCCATCGCCAGCGCCAATTACGAAGACCAGATGGAGTTCCTGTCGATCGCGGTGCCCGACGGACCGCTGACCTCGCGCCTGCGGCACGTCAAGCCGGGCGACAGGGTGCTGATCGGCCGCAAGCCCACCGGAACCCTGCTGCTGGACAATCTGCGCCCGGGGCGGAACCTGTATTTCCTGGCCACCGGCACCGGCCTGGCCCCGTTCATGAGCCTGATCAAGGACCCGACGGTCTATGAGCGGTTCGACCGGGTGATCCTGAGCCATACCGTGCGCGTCTCGGGCGAGCTGGCCTATGCCAACCATATCCGCCACGAGCTGCCGCAGCACGAATTCCTGGGCGAGGACGTGGCGGGCAAGCTGTTGTACTACCCCGCCGTGACGCGCGAGCCGTTCGCCGTCACCGACCGGATCACCAAGCTGATCGAAAGCGGCAAGATCTTCGCCGACCTGGAGATCCCGCCGCTGGACCCGGAGCATGACCGCGTGATGATCTGCGGGTCGCCGGAGATGCTGGCCGACACCGAGGCCATGCTGGTGGCCAGGGGCTTCGACGAGGGCAATAATTCCAACCCCGGCGCCTATGTCGTCGAGAAGGCCTTCGCCGAGCGCTGAAGGCCGGGTTCGCGACGTCGCGTGCCAGGGGGGCGTGCCAGGGGCGTGCCAGGGGATCGGGTGATCGAGCGTGTGATCGGGATATCTGCATGACGTATGATTTCGACCTGTTCGTCATCGGCGGGGGCTCGGGCGGCGTGCGCTGCGCGCGCATCGCCGCCAGCCATGGCGCCCGCGTAGCGGTGGCCGAGAACCGGCACTGGGGCGGAACCTGCGTCAATCTGGGCTGCGTGCCCAAGAAGCTGATGGTCCAGGCCAGCGAATATGCCGACCTGGCGGCCGACAGCCTGGGCTTCGGCTGGGACGTCGCGCCGGGCACCCACGACTGGGCCGCGCTGATCGCGGCCAAGGACCGTGAGATCGCGCGGCTGAACGGCATCTATGTCTCGCTGCTGGAAAAGTCGGGCGTGACGCTGTTCACCGGCACCGCCCGGTTCGAGGATGCGCATACCATCGTCATCGGTCCCGGCGCCCCGGACCCCCACGCTCTGGCCCCCCATGCTCCGGACCTCGGCGCGTCCGAGCGGCGGGTGACGGCCGAGCGGATCGTGATCGCCACCGGCTCCAGCCCCGATTTGCCGGAGATCGAGGGGATCGGCCATGCGATTTCCTCGGACCAGGCATTCCACCTTCCGTCGCGGCCGCAGCGCGTCTGCATGGTCGGCGGCGGCTATATCGGCATCGAATTCGCCGGTATCTTCCAGGGGCTGGGCTCGTCGGTCGATCTGGTCTACCGCCAGGACCTGCCGCTGCGCGGGTTCGACCAGGACATGCGCGCGGCGATGCGCGACGCCATCGCGGCGCGCGGCATCCGCCAGCATCCGAACC
>NZ_JABXXP010000518.1 GCF_013376155.1 Nguyenibacter vanlangensis | reverse complement strand
CCCCGGGCCAGCCGGACCAGCGCCGACGCCGCCTCGTCGTCCCAGTCGACGGGCAGGGTGACGGTGCGCGGGGCGTCGTCCGGGTCGGCGGCAGCCTGCACGCTGCGCATGCGGATGCCGTTCCAATGGCTACGGGCTGTCATGGCGGCAGTCTAGGCACGCCGCGCCGCCCGGTGAAAGCCGCATATGGTAGGGCCACCGCTATACAGACCACTGTATATTGTGGATATGGGGGATAACTCCCCGGTTCCCGCAATGCCGGACATGTGAGGTCGCGATGCGCCCGGGCGGGATGGACCATGGGCGAAAGATGGCGCTACCATCCGGCCATGGCAAATCTCGGCACCCGGATCTACACCAAATTCAAGGGCCGCCTGGTCGGCAAGGACGCCGACGGCCGCTGCTATTACGAAGCGCGGACGGCGAATCGGACCGGCGGCGGACTGAAGCGCCACGAACGCTGGGTGATCTACCGCAAGGGCGAGGACGCGTCCGCCGTGCCGCCGGAATGGTGGGGCTGGCTGCACCATGTCGAGGACGCGCCCCTGCCCGAAAGCGCCCGCCAGCCCTGGCAACTGCCCTATCAGCCCAACCGCACCGGCACGATCGAGGCCTATCGCCCGCCCGGCAGCGATTATCGCGGCGGCCGGCGCGCCCCCTCGACCAGCGATTATCAGGCCTGGTTCCCCGAGTCCTGACGCCCGCCCGCCACGGCGGCACCCGCTTCCGGTAACCGCTTCCGGCGCCCGCCAGGATAACGCCGACCATATTCCGGCCAGATTTCGATGCTCCAGCATAGCGGCAGCCGGCCCCTGTTCACGGGATGCCGGCGCCGATAGAATGCAGCGGAACGGAGCAAGGCAGGGGCGTTTCCTTCCATAGGACCCCCCGCCGGCGGGCCCCTCCAGCAGGGATGCCCCAGACAGGGATGCCCAGAAGGGATGCGATTCAGATGGTGAGTGCGGTTCCAGTCAGAGGGGGCCGAAACCCGGCCGAACTTGCCGCCGGGTGCGGGGTCCTCGTCCTGCTGGGCGGCCTGCTGGCCTTCGCCGTGGTCGACAAGGGCCACCGGCACGAAAACGGCTACCGGCTCGCGGCCTCCTTCGCCCATATCGACGGGCTGTCGGTGGGGTCGGACGTGCGCCTGGCCGGGGTGACGGTGGGCCAGGTGGTCGCCGAACGGGTCGATCCCGCCAGCTACAAGGCCCAGGTGACCTTCACCGTGCGCCCCGACATCCGCCTGCCGACCGACAGCGCCGCGATCATCACCAGCGACAGCCTGCTGGGCGGCAAATATATCGCGCTGTCCCCCGGCGGAAACGACGCCATCCTGCGCCCCGGGGCCGAAATCGCGCAGACCCAGGGGTCGATCAGCCTGGAACAGTTGCTCAGCCGCTTCATCTTCTCGGTGACCGATTCCATGACGAAGGCGAACCAGCAGCGGGCCACCCAAGGCGGGACCGCCCCGCCGGCCGAACATCCGGGAGGGGACTCCCCGCAATGAGCAATGGGGCCCTGCCGCCGCCGCCCGCCATCTGGCGCCAGCCCGATGGCAGCCCGGTCTCGTGCCAGGACAAGCTGCGCGTCCTGGCCGAGAATTACCGGGAATTGTGCGAGGTCATGCGCGACGCCTTCGAGGACGCGGTGCTGATCGGCGTCGACGCGCAGGAAATGAAGCAGGTCATCCACGGAATCGTGTCCGCATTGCAAAGCCCCAAAGCGTGAGACACGCCGCCATCGTTCGCCTGGCGGTGCTGGCCGCCCTTTCCTGTCACGGGGTCGCGTCCCTCCAGGGTACCGCGCGGGCCGCCGAAATCGTCAACCCGCCGCTGATCTACCCGCCCGATACCTGGCAGGGGCGGTCCAGCGCCACGATCCGGGTCCTCGACACGCTGGATTCCCACGTGCAGGTCCTGACCGTCCCCGTGGGGCAGGATGCGACCTACAAGGCGCTCACCATCCATGTCGGCGCCTGCCGCGACCGTCCGGCGACGCTGGCGCCCGACGCGGCGGCATGGGTCTCGGTCCGCGACGCGCGGCAGGACG
>NZ_JABXXP010000517.1 GCF_013376155.1 Nguyenibacter vanlangensis | reverse complement strand
CGCAGGACGCGCAGCGGGTGGCCGGCGGCGCGGTGAGCGCGGCCCGCCGGAATGCCGTTACCTGCCTGCTGGAATTGTTCGGGCGGCATGACGCCGCCCGCATCCTGCGGTCCGGCTGACCGGTCCGCCCGTCCGCTGGGGGCCCGTCCGCCGGAACCTGCCTGCCAGGACCTGGCCGTCAGGACCTGGCCGTCAGGACCTGGCCGTCAGAATTTGGCCGACAGGTCGACCGATCCGAAATTGAACAGGCCGCTGCGCGCGCCGCGGAATTCCTGCGTCTGCCAGGTCTGGCTGTAGGACAGGCGCATGCCGTGCCACATGACGGCGACGCCCGCGTGGATTTCGCCCACGTCCCAGTTGACCGGCACGTGAGGCGAGTTGTTGCGCACCGTGTTGCCCTGCAGCGTGGCGTCGTAGCCGACGGCGTAGCCGGTCACGTTGCCGAACACGTACCAGGCCAGCGGGCGGGTCAGGCGGTAGGCGTCGGTGCCGTCGGTGCCCGAGCCGATGGTCGGGGTGCCGAAATCGCTGCGCAGGCCCTGGCCGAGGCGGAACGTGTCGGCCACCGAGCCGTAGATGCGGTAGTCGCCTGCCGCCGCGGCAACGGCGGGCAGCATTTCCATCTCGATCCCGTAGAGATCGGCCAGAGGCAGGCGCCAGGTGCGGCCGGCCTGGACCTGGAAGATCGGCTGGTTCTGCAACTGGTGGCTCCAGCCCCGGTTGGGCGTGTCGCCGATCAGGTTGTGGAAGCCGTTCTGCAACTGGCGGCCCAGCGCCGCCGGGCCCATGACGCCGAACTGGATGCCGAAGACCGAGCGCGACAGATCGGTGTCGTTGATCAGGTTGACCGTGCCCAGCATCAGGCCGGCATAGGGCCGGTCGCCGGCCGGCGGATTGACGGCCTGCGTGTCGTGGGGGGTGAAGATGGTCTGCTGCACGCCGAGGCTGATGCGCGTGACGCCGGGCCCGAGGATGGCGTGGTTGAGGGTTTCGATCGGCGCGGGCTGGTTGTCGGTGCCCGAGGTCCAGTTTATGCGCAGGCCGCTGGTATAGTACTGGTCGGACGTGCCCTTGAGCGTGCTGACCGCGTCGTTTTCCGCCTGGATGGTCCAGGTGCCGTACGGGTCCTGGAGCGGGGTGGCCCTGGCCGGGATCGCCGCCAGGCCGCCCAGGCCGCCCAGGCCGCCGATGCCGGCGAGCATGCCGGCCCGCATGATCCGGCCGGTTCTGTTCCGCGTGTTTGCCTGGTCCATCCGCTTTCCTTCACTGCCGGTCTTTAGCTGGCGGTCGCCCCGAATGCCGGGCCCGAATGCCAGGTTTGTCGCAACGGCGCGACATAACGTTCTCTTTTGAGCTGTTTAGAGCGTTCGCGCCTCGGGAGAAAGCCCGAGACGCGCTTCCTGATCGCGCTGTTGTCAGAATTCCGGCCGCCGGGAAGTCGGGATGAGGCGAAATGATGATGGAACCGGCGTGGGGGGATATGCTTATGTGTGTTCGACACCGGCGCTTTCGTGCTAGTGTCGATGCGGGAAGAGGACGCTGTCCGCGCCAACCGTCGAGAGCGGTTCAGGAACGGTTATGTAATTCCTTGATCCAGCAAGTTTTTTCATCAGGTGGCCTCCTGAGACAGGACCCGCCAACTACACTTCGGGATTACGACCGTTGAGAAGTAACAGGACCGACCGCAGCCCCCGTTCCCCGCGCCGCGGCGGATTTGACGACGACTTCATGTCGGCGCCGCCCTCATTTGGCGACCGCGGTCCGCGTCGCCCGATGGGTGGACCCTCGCAAGTCATCGCTTCGGGGCCCGAGATCAGTGCGTCCGTCAAGTGGTTCAACAGCGAGAAGGGCTTCGGCTTCGTCGAGCTGTCGGACGGGTCGGGCGACGTTTTCCTGCACGCCAACGCGCTGGCGCAGAGCGGCCACGATTCGGTGTCGCCGGGCGCCACCCTGGTGGTGCGTATCGGCCAGGGCCCCAAGGGGCGCCAGGTCGCCTCGGTGGTGTCGGTCGACGAGAGCACCGCGCAGCCGGAACGCCCCCGCGGCT
>NZ_JABXXP010000516.1 GCF_013376155.1 Nguyenibacter vanlangensis | reverse complement strand
AGCAGCAGGGCCAGCACGCGGGTCGCCGCCCGCGTTCCGCGCGGGCCGGGGGTGGGGGAGAGCCGGTTCACGTCGTCCCCTGCCCTGTTGTTGCCTGCCCTGTCTTTGGGCCGGATGGGCCGCCGGCCAGGTATGTCGCGATCAGGCGGGTCTGCATTGTCCAGCCGCCGTCACTGGCCGCGTAGGCGCGGGCGCGGCGCGCCGGCGGGAGCTGGTCGAAGCCGGATTCGGTGATGGTGAGGCGGGTGCCGTCCGCGACCGGTTCGAGAGCGAAGACGATCAGCGTCATTGGTTCGGCCGTGTAATCGATGCCGGGTTCGACGGCGAACGGGTGCCAGCGGAAGGCGATGCGCCGCATCGGGACGATCTGGTCGACCTGGAGCGCGAAGGCGGTGCCTGCGTAGGGTTGCTGCAGGCGGGCGATGTCGGGGTCCATGCGGGTGGGGACGATATGCCCCGTCACCGTGGCGCCGGCGGCGAACGGCCCGTCGAACCGGACACCGAACCAGGTGCCGAACTGCCCGGCATCGGCGACGGCATGCCAGACCGCCTGGAGCGGGGCGGGCAGGATGACCTGCTTTTCGATGCGGTCGGGCGTCATGCGGGTGCCTCCGGGGCTGGGTTCGGCATAGCAGGGGACGGAAGCGTCGGACAAGCGTGAGGTGGGCAAGCGTGAGGTGGGACACGCATTGAGGTGGGACACGCATTGAGGTGGGCCGCCCGGGCTTGCGCCCGTGCGGCCGGGGGCGCTACATCCGGGTGATTGCCCGTTCTGCCTTGTGCAGATGACGATCCGGACCGAACGCCTTCCCGGGACAGGGCGCATTGCATCGCACGGCGCAGGCCGTGGGCGTCATGCGTTGGGAGAGGAGACGGGGCATGGTTGCGGACCTGCTGATCGATGACGCGTACCTGTATGTCGATCGCGGCTGGGAGATCGCCGGCGGGTGGATCGCCATCAAAGACGGGCGGGTGCAGGCCGTGGGCGCGGGCGCGGACCGGCCCGAGGCGCGGCGGGTCATCTCGGCCAGGGGGCGGCTGGTGACGCCCGGGCTGATCAACGCCCACCACCATATGTACCAGAACCTGACCCGGGCCTTCGCGCCCGTGACGAGCGCCAGCCTGTTCGACTGGCTGCGCGGGCTGTATCCGCGCTGGGCGATGCTGACGGACGAGTCGGTCTATGTCTCGACCTTCGTCGCGATCGCGGAATTGCTGATGGGCGGCTGCACGACGTCGATGGACCATATGTATGTCCATCCGCGCCCGCTTCTGATCGACGCGCAGATCCGCGCGGCGCGGGAGATCGGGTTCCGGTTCTATGCCACGCGGGGGTCGATGACCCGGTCGGTCGAGGATGGCGGGCTGCCGCCGCGCAGCGTGGTGCAGGACGAGGACACGATCCTGGCGGACAGCGTGCGGCTGGCCGAGACCTATCACGATCCGGCGCCGGGGGCGATGACGCGGCTGGCGCTGGCACCGTGCTCGCTGTTCTCGGTCTCCGAGCGGATCATGGTGGAATCGGCGCGACTGGCCGAGGCCCATGACCTGCGGCTGCATACCCACCTGGCCGAGGACCATGACGAGGACCGGTATTGCGCCGAGATCTATGGCTGCACGCCGGTGGAATATTTCGAGCGCGTGGGATGGGCCGGGCCGCGATCCTGGGTAGCGCATTTCATCTATCCGTCCGAGGCGGAGATCGGCCGGCTGGCCCATGCCGGGGTGTGCAGCGCGCAATGCCCGTGTTCGAACATGATGATCGGCGGCGGGTCGGCCGATGCGATGCGGCTGCGGCGGCTGGGCATGCGGGTGGGGCTGGGCTGTGACGGGTCGGCATCGACCGACCATGCGTCGATGTGGCTGGAGACCCGCATGGCGATGCTGCTGGGCCGGTATCGCAACGGGCCGACGGCGATGACGGCGCGCGACGCGCTGGACCTGGCGACGCGGGGCGGCGCGGCCTGCCTGGGCTGGGAGGACGAGATCGGGCATCTGCGCCCCGGGGCCTGTGCCGACCTGGTGATCTGGCACCTGTCGGACGTGGC
>NZ_JABXXP010000515.1 GCF_013376155.1 Nguyenibacter vanlangensis | reverse complement strand
CAGGCCGCCACCCGCGCCCAGTTGCCGATCGTCGAGCGCACCCGGGACGGCCGCCTCAAGATCAACCCGCTGGCCCACTGGACCCCGGCCGAACTGGATGCCGAGATGACCCGCCGCGCCCTGCCCCGCCATCCGCTGGCCGGCCTGGGCTACAGATCGATCGGCTGCGCCCCCTGCACCCGCCCGGTGGGCGAGGGCGAGGATGCGCGCGCCGGCCGCTGGGCCGGCCTGGCCAAGACCGAATGCGGCATCCATGCCTGACGCCACACCCGGCACCGCCCGCCACACCCGTTCACCGCGCCTGAAAGAATCCCCCGTCATGGACGATCTCGACCAACTCGAAGCCCAGAGCGTTTACATCCTGCGCGAGGCGTATCGGAAGCTGAAGCCGCTGGCCATGCTGTGGTCGCTCGGCAAGGATTCCAACGTCATGCTCTGGCTGGCCCGCAAGGCGTTCCTCGGTCGCGTGCCGTTCCCGGTGATGCATGTCGATACCGGCAAGAAATTCCCCGAGATGTACCGTTTCCGCGACGAATACGCGCGCAAATGGGAACTGGAGCTGCTGCTGGGCGAGTGCCCCCCGGTCGAGGAAATCGATCCGACCCTGCCGCCGGCCGCCCGCTCGGCCGCGCGCAAGACGGCCGGCCTCGCCGCGATGATCGAGAAATACAAGCTCGAGGGCGTGATCGCCGGCATCCGCCGCGACGAACAGGCCACCCGCGCCAAGGAACGCATCTTCAGCCCGCGCGGCTCCAGCCACAAATGGGACGTACGCAACCAGCCGCCCGAATTCTGGGACCAGTACGCCACCCCGCATGAAGAGGGCGTGCATATCCGCGTCCACCCCCTTCTGGCGTGGCGCGAAATCGATATCTGGCGCTATATCGAGCGCGAGGGCATCCCGCTGGTCGATCTCTATTTCGCCAGGAACGGCAAGCGCTACCGCTCGCTGGGCGACCAGGACATCACCAGCCCGATCGACAGCGACGCCGCCACGGTGGCCGAAGTGATCGCCGAACTGCAGACCACCCGCACGTCCGAACGCGCGGGCCGCGCCATGGACCATGAATCCGAGGACGCGTTCGAGCGTCTGCGCGTCGCCGGCTATCTCTGACCCACGGACGGACCGAGGCAAATTATGAGCATTGATATCGCGGCCCGTCAGGATGCGGCCACCCCCATCGTCATCGTGGGCCATGTCGATCACGGCAAATCGACCCTGATCGGCCGCCTGCTGCACGATACCGACAACCTGCCCGAGGGCCGGGTGGCGCAGATCGTCGAATCCTCCAAGAAGCGCGGCCTGAAGATCGAGTGGAGCTTCCTGCTCGACAGCCTGCAGATCGAACGCGATCAGGGCGTGACCGTCGATTCGACGCGCATCCCCTTCCATCTGGACGCGCGCCAGTTCGTCATCGTCGACGCGCCGGGCCACCGGCAGTTCCTGCGCAACATGATCACCGGCGCCGCCGATGCCGAGGCCGCGGTCCTGGTCGTCGACGCGGCCGAGGGCGCGCAGGAACAGACGCGCCGCCATGCCATGCTGCTGCGCCTGATCGGCATCCGCCACGTGATCGTGCTGATGAACAAGGTCGATCTGCTGGAGTACGACCAGGCCCGCATCGCCGAATCCGAACGCGCGGTCGCTGCCCTGCTCCGCCAGCTCGACATCGAACCCAGCCTGTTCGTCCCCGCCTCGGCGCGCGAAGGCGACAATATCGCCGCCCGCTCGCCCCATATGGGCTGGTACCAGGGCCCGACCCTGACCGAGGCCCTGGCCCAGGTCCCCGCCCCCTCGGGCCGCGCCGACCTGCCGCTGCGCCTGCCGGTGCAGGACGTCTACCGCTTCGACAACAAGCGCGTGGTCGCCGGCCGCATCGAACGCGGCCGCGTCACCGTGGGCGACAGCCTGGTGATCGGCACCCACGGCACGGTGGCCCGCGTCGCCTCGATCGAAAGCTGGCATGCCGCGCCGCAGATCTCCGCGGTCGCCGGCCAGTCGGTGGCCATCACCCTCGAACCCGACGTCATCCCCGACCGCGGCGACCT
>NZ_JABXXP010000514.1 GCF_013376155.1 Nguyenibacter vanlangensis | reverse complement strand
GGGCGGGCGCCGCCGCGCCCGCGCTCGAACAATGCGCAGCCCAGCAGGGCCTCCAGCTTGCGGATCTGTTCGCTCAGCGCCGGCTGGCTGACGCCGCAGCGTTCGGCGGCCCGGCCGAAATGGCCGGTTTCGGCGACGGTCAGCGCATACTCGCAATCGCGCAGGGAGAGGCCGGACAGGGAGGTGGTCTGCATGCCTTGCTCTATATCATAAGTATTGCCTATCGTGATGATATGGAGAATCGATTTTCGTTATTGAATGGCGTCCCTTAGCGTGCCGGTGACGCCATTGTGAGCGCAAGGGAAGAGCGAGAATGTCCGACATATCCCACAGGCCGGTACTGACCACCACGGCGGGTTCGCCGGTGCCCGACAACCAGAACAGCCGGAGTGCCGGCCCGCGCGGGCCGCTGCTGCTGGAAAACTATCAGTTGCTGGAGAAGCTGGCGCACCAGAACCGCGAGCGGATTCCCGAGCGCGTGGTCCATGCCAAGGGTTCGGGCGCCTACGGCACCTTCACGGTGACGCGGGACATCAGCCGCTATTCCCGTGCCCGCCTGTTTTCGGGAATCGGCAAGCAGACCGAGGTGCTGGCCCGTTTCTCGACCGTGGCGGGCGAGCGCGGCGCGGCCGATGCCGAGCGCGACGTGCGCGGTTTCGCCCTGAAATTCTATACCGAGGAGGGCAACTGGGACCTGGTCGGCAATAATACGCCGGTCTTCTTCATCCGCGATCCGATGAAATTTCCCGATTTCATCCGCACGCAGAAGCGCCATCCGCGGACCAATCTGCGTTCGGCCACCGCGATGTGGGATTTCTGGTCGCTGAGCCCGGAAAGCCTGCACCAGGTTGCGATCCTGTTTTCCGACCGGGGCCTGCCGCAGGGCCATCGTTTCATGAACGGCTATGGCAGCCACACATTTTCCTTCTGGAACGATGCGGGCGAGCGGTTCTGGGTCAAGTTCCATTTCAAGACGCAGCAGGGCCATCGGTTCTGGACCAATGCGGAAGGCAATGCGGTGATCGCCCAGGATCGGGAGAGCGCGCAGCGGGACCTGTACGAGGCGATCGAGCGCGGCGAATTTCCGCGCTGGACCGTCCATGTGCAGATCATGCCGGAACTGGAGGCCGAGACGACGTCCTATAACCCGTTCGACCTGACCAAAGTCTGGCCGCACAAGGATTATCCGCTGATCGAAGTCGGGGTGCTGGAGCTGAACCGCAATCCGGCGCATTATTTCGCCGAGATCGAGCAGGCGTCGTTCTCGCCGTCGAACATCGTGCCGGGGATCGGGTTTTCGCCCGACAAGGTGCTGCAGGGCCGGCTGTTCGCCTATGCCGACGCCCATCGCTATCGCGTCGGCACGCATTACGAGGCGCTGCCGGTCAACCGGCCGCACGCGGCTTCGGTCCATACCTATCATGCCGATGGGGCGATGCGCTTCGACGCGCCGCGCGGCACCGATGCGTATTACGAGCCGAATTCCTTCGGCGGTCCGGTGGAGGACCGTTCGGCCGCCGAACCGCCATTGCGCATCAGCGGGGACGCGGCCTGGTACGACCATCGGGCGGGCAATGACGATTACAGCCAGCCGGCCGCTTTGTTCCGGATGTTCGATGCCGGCCAGCGGGCGCGCTTCTTCGCCAATATCGCCGCCGCGATGCAGGGCGTGCCGCGGGAGATCGTCGAACGGCAACTGGCCCATTTCGCCAAGGCCGATCCGGCCTGGGCCGACGGCGTGCGGGCGGCGCTGGAGGCGGCTTCGGCCGGGGCGCCGTCATATTTGAAAGAGGGCGTGGAATGAACAGGAACACGCATCGGATGCTGATCGTCCGGGTTGCGGCTGCATCCTTGTCGGTCGCGCTGTCCGCCTGTTCCATGGCGGATGGTGCCGGGGTCTGCACCAATTGCGTCAGTGACGCGAATCCCGTCGGCAATGGAAATTTCCCCTGAAAGCCGGGGCCCGGTCCGTCGCAATGTCGGCTGAAGCGACGGATCGGGCCAGGGCCGCCGCTTTGCGCCGGCGGCCGCGTGGGGTCAGGGGCCGGGC
>NZ_JABXXP010000513.1 GCF_013376155.1 Nguyenibacter vanlangensis | reverse complement strand
GCAGCGCGGCGTCGAGAAACCCCCGATCGTCGAGGCGCCGCATGACGACCAGCCAGTCGACGACGCGCCCCGCCCCCCCGATGCCGAGACCCAGGGGCCCGGCGACCAGCGGGACGACCCCCAGATAGACGTCGGGCGCCAGGCGGCGATTCAGGCGATCTTCGGCCCGGCATGCCGCCGCGCGACGATCGGGCGTGGAAAAATCGAGATAGGGGAAGCGAACCGGCTTCTTGAGCTTGTAGACGCGCGATCCCGCCAGGAACACCCAGGACATATGCGTCTCGCGCATGATGACCGACCGGGGATGTCCGGGATAGTGCCGCGGATCGGATAGAAAGCGCACCTTTTGGTCCAGAGACACGGGAGGTTCCGGCGATACGTGCCGGAGCGCCGGCGGGTTATCGGCAGATTCCCCCTTGTCCCGGCGTGCGGACGATCTTCGGCGCACGCCCCGGTTTTTGATCCCTTTCGGCCGCGGCGGAACCGGATCCGGTCTTTTCTCCTGCACGCGTCGCTCGGTGATCGTCATGCGATGATGGCTTTGGCGATGATGGCTTTGGCGGTGGTGGCTTTGGCGGTGGTGGCTTCGACGGCTTTTTGGCGGTCATGTCGTCCCTTCCCGAGGCGCTGCCCAGAGGATGGTTCGGAGAATGATCCAGAAGATGGGCTGGAAACGAATTTCCGGAAGACGGAACGGGGCGCCGCCCGTCCCGTGCCTGCATCACGTTCGCGCGCCGTTGATTGAACCATGATCACGTACTCCCAGATGCAGGCCCGGTTCAGGTGCATGGAGGACGGAAGATGTTACGTCTGAAGCCGGTTCCCGCGGCGGCGATGGAACTGGTGGAGCGCCATGGCGATCAGGCCGCCGGCGTCGCGCGGACCAGGCGGGACGAGGCGATGGAGGCCGATGACGCGGAATTGACGGCCTATTGGAACGCGGTGCTGGAGGCGTCCGAATATCTGATCGAAGAGACCCCCAAACCCCTTTGCTGACGTGTGGAGCCACCCGACGGCATGATGCTGCGCGCGGGATATTGGCAGTATGCGGGTCGGCCGGGCATCCTTCGCCCCGGCCCGCATGTGCTGGCGACCCTGCTGATGGTGGCGGCCGCGTTCTCCTGCGCCGCGCCGTCCTGCATGGCGGAGACAACCGGCACCGGCGCCGTTCCGATCCTGGTCTATCATCGCTTCGATCCCGTGCGGCGCGGCCCGACGACCGTCACCATTGCCGCATTCGAACGGCAACTGGACTGGCTTGCCGCGCATCGGTACCGCATCGTGCCGCTGCAACAGGCCGTCGATATCCTGCAGGACATCGCAGCCTCCGACGGCCCCGTCGCCGCGATCACGGCCGATGACGGCCATGTATCGGTCTATACGCAGCTTTATCCGATCATCCTGCGCCGGCATGTTCCGGTGACCTTGTTCCTCTATCCCTCGGCCATTTCCCGGGCGTCCTATGCACTGACCTGGGCGCAACTGGCCGAGATGCTGCGATCGGGCCTGGTGTCGGTGCAGTCCCATACCTATTGGCATCCGAATTTTCGCGTGGAACGCGCGCGTCTGGCGCCGGATGCCTATCGCGCCTTCGTCGCGGATCAACTGGCACGATCGAAAGCGGTCCTGGCGCGCCGTCTGGCGGTGCCGATCGATATGCTGGCCTGGCCGTTCGGCATCGCCGATCCCGAACTGCGCGCGGCGGCGCGGCGCGCCGGCTATCGTGCGGCCTTCGGCTATGGTGGCGGGGCCGCGCGTCCGGGCGTCGATCCGATGGATATTCCCCGTATCCCGATGTCGGATATCTCCATGTCGGGCGCCATCGCAGAGCATCCGCCTGCCGCCCGGCTGACCACAATGCCGGAACGGGCGGCGCCATGAGCGGCATGCGCCATTTCCGCCGGCCTGCCCTGGTCCTGGTCCTGGTCCTGGTCCTGGTCCTGGTCCTGGTCCTGGTCCTGGTCCTTGCCCCGGTTCTTGGCAGCCTGGCCTGGGGGCTGCCGCCGGCGCCGGGCGGCCGGGCGGCGGCCGTGACGCTGCATGTCGTCGATG
>NZ_JABXXP010000512.1 GCF_013376155.1 Nguyenibacter vanlangensis | reverse complement strand
CCAGGCGGCCAACGCCGTGCGGCGCACCAACGCCGCCACGCCCGGCACGACTCCGTGCCAGCGGGCGTCGGCGATGATGACCTCGCATTCAGGTCCGTCCCGCAGGACAGAAGGAGGAAGGCCGGCGGCCAGACCGGCCGCCGGCGTTTTTCTAGGGACCCCGTCTGGTTCGACCCGGGTCTGACTACTTCGCGGTTCCATTGTTCTCCCGGCGCGCCCTGCTGCGGGACATATCCCGTTCGGCCGCCGCACGCTGATCATAGGCGTCCACGATGCGCGCGACCAGCGGGTGTCGCACCACGTCGCGGGATTCGAAGCGCATGATGCTGATTCCGGGCAACCCTTCCAGCGTGTCCACGGCATCGCGCAGGCCCGACGGCACGCCCGCCGGCAGGTCGACCTGGCTCAGGTCGCCGGTCACCACCATGCGCGTGCCGGTGCCCATGCGGGTCAGGAACATCTTCATCTGGGCGGTCGTGGTGTTCTGCGCCTCGTCCAGAATGACGAAACTATGGGCCAGCGTCCGCCCGCGCATGAAGGCCAGGGGCGCGACCTCGATCTCGCCCGTGCCCATGCGGCGCACCACCTGGTCGCCCGGCATCATGTCGTGCAGCGCGTCATAGAGCGGGCGCAGATACGGGTCGATCTTGTCCTTCATGTCCCCGGGCAGGAATCCCAGCCGCTCGCCGGCCTCGACGGCCGGGCGCGACAGCACGATCCGGTCCACCTGCCCGGCCATCAGCATCGCCACCGCCTGGGCCACCGCCAGATAGGTCTTGCCGGTGCCGGCGGGGCCGACGCCGAACACCATCTCGGTCTGCGCCAGCATTTCCATATAGGCCGTCTGCCCGGCCGAACGCGGGGCGATCGCGCCGCGCCGCGTGCGGATCGCGGGCAGTTCCGGCAGCGTCAGCCGGTGCGGGTCGGGCAGGTGCGGGGCATCGTGCGGCATGCGCGTCCGTCCGTCGGATACCGTGTGGGTGGCCATCGTGTGCGGCCGGGTGTGATGGGCGGCGGCCATGCGGATCGCGGCATCGACCTCGCCGCTATCCAGCCCGTTCGCCCGTTCCAGCTTGTGATACAGCGCATTCAGCGCCGACCGGGCGATCTCCACCCGGTCCGGCGTGCCGCTGATGGCCACGCGATTCCCCCGGCAGGACAGCCGGACGTCGAATCCGCGTTCAAGGTGAAGCAGGTGACGGTCGTGATCCCCGACGAGCATCGCCAGCCTGGCATTGTCGTCGAATTGCAGGGTAATCGTCCGCGTGGCGCTCATGCCGCCATGGCGGGACGGATCGTGATGGTCGCGCACCCGGGTCGGGCGGCGGCCGGACAGGATTTCTGCTACCGTCTGTTCACTCAAGCGAAGGCTCTCTCCTGTACGAGGGTTCCACTCAACGAATTGGTGTATCGCTCACGGATCTCCACGTTGACGATCTGGCCGATCAGGCCGTCCGGCCCGTTCACATGCACGGGTTGAAGATAGGGCGAACGGCCGGCCAGTTGCCCCGCCTTGCGCCCGTGCCCGGTGAACAGGACCGGAACCACGCGCCCCACCGTCGCGGCATTGAACGCATCCTGCTGCTCGCGCAGCAGCGCCTGCAGCGCCTGCAGGCGGGCGTCCTTGACGTCTTCCGCGATCTGCAGCGGCGCGCCGGCGGCCGGCGTGCCGGGACGGGGGGAATATTTGAACGAAAACGCCTGCGCGAAGCCGACATCGCGGATCAGTTGCAGCGTCGCCTCGAAATCGGCGTCGGTCTCGCCCGGATGGCCGACGATGAAATCCGACGACAGCGCGATATCCGGCCGCGCGTCGCGCAGCCGCAGCACGATGTCGCGGTACTCCGCCGCCGTATGGCCGCGATTCATCGCATCCAGAATCCGGTCCGACCCCGACTGCACCGGCAGGTGCAGGAACGGCATCAGCGCCGGCAGGTCGCGATGGGCCGCGATCAGCGCATCGTCCATGTCGCGCGGATGCGACGTGGTATAGCGGATGCGCGCCAGGCCCGGGATGCCGGTCAGCGCCTCGGCCAGCCGGGCCAGCCCCCAG
>NZ_JABXXP010000511.1 GCF_013376155.1 Nguyenibacter vanlangensis | reverse complement strand
GTGAATGTCGGCAACGGCCAGCCCGTCGGGCTGCGCGACTTCATCCGGGCCATCGAACGGGCGACCGGCCGCGCGGCCCTGTGCAACAACCTGCCCATGCAGCCGGGCGACGTGCCCACGACCTGGGCCGACTGCGCCATGCTGGAGCACCTGACGGGCTTTCGCCCCGCCACGACGCTGCAATCCGGCGTCGACGCCTTCGTCGAATGGTATCGCGACTGGTACGATATCTGAAACGCGGGACCTGAAGCGAGGGGCGCGAATCGAAGCCCGCCCCGGTTCCATCCCGAACTGGATTTATCCACAGAAATGGGGACAATCCTGTGGGAGAAACTGGGGGACAGGGTCGGACAGATGCGCTCATCGCAGACATTATCGCGATTCGCGGCAACGCACCCGCCTCCGTTCGCCGCCACCGATTCGGCGCCACAAGGGGACGACACGCCATGACCCACCCCCCGTCATCCGCTGCACCACGCTGGCGGCTCGCGATCGGGCTCGGAATTCCATTCTGCGCCGTCGACCTGGCCCTGCCGCTGCTGGACCGGATCCCGGGCACCATCCTGGGCTTCCCGGTGGTCACGTTCTGGCTCTATGGTTGGTTCGTTCTCACAACGATCTGCATGGCGCTGGTCTGGCTGCTCCACGACCGGTACATCGACGACCGGTACATCGACGATGGGCACATCGACGGCGGGCCCACCCGCGACCGGGACTGACGCCACGCCACGGGACCGGGTCCCGCTTTTCCAGGAGACACGCCCCCGCATGGCAACCCTGACCTTCGGCCTCGTGATCCTGCTCTCGGTCGGTCTCGCGCTCTTCTCCCGGCGCGGCCATCATCACCAGGGCGCGCGGGATTTCTTCGTCGCATCGGGGCAGTTCGGCGGGCTCCTGCTGTTCTTCCTCTCGGTGGGCGAGACCTACAGCATCGGCAGCGTGCTCGGCTTTCCCGCCGGAACCTTCAGCCACGGCACCGCCTTCGTCATCTGGTTCCTCGGCTATATCGTCCTGGCCTTCCCGGTCGGCTATTTCCTCAATCCCTGGATCTGGCAGGCGGGGCGCACCTACAACGCGCTGACCATCGCCGACCTGTTCCGCCACCATGTCGGCAGCCGCGCCGTCGAGATCGCGATGACCCTGAACGCGATCCTGTTCCTGCTGCCGTTCGGCGACATCCAGTTCATCGGCCTGCTCTCCGTCCTGCAGGGGTTCGGCTGGCACGTGCCGGCCATCGCGCTCACCACGTTGGCGGCGATCATCGCGTTCTTCTGGGTCGCGCTGTCGGGCATCCGCGCCCCGGCCTATGTTTCGATCCTCAAGGACGTGATGATGATCGTCGCGGTACTGGCGGTGGGCCTGGCGGCACTCCTGGCCTCGGGCCACCTGCCCAAGGTCCCGCTCCAGGAGGTAACGCTCCAAGGGGGCGCGGCGGCCGGCGATATCGCCCACATCCGCCCCGGCGCGCGTGACGAAGCCTTCGCCATGTCCACGATCCTGTTGCAGGCGATCGGCTTCTGCGTCGCGCCGCAGACGGTGGCCTTCCTCTTCACCGGCCGTTCGCGGCGCATCGTCCGGCGCAACCAGGTCGTCATGCCGCTCTACATGCTGATGTTCCCGTTCCTCTACCTGGTCGCCGACTATGCGCGCCGGTCGGGCATGGCGCTGTCCACGCCCAACGACGCCTTCATGGCGGTCTCGCACGCCCTGCTGCCGGCCTGGCTCCAGGGGCTGGTGGCGGCGGCCTGCGCGCTGTCGGCGCTGGTCGTCCTCGCCGGGATGTGCCTGGCGATCGGCCCGCTGGTCTCGCATAACCTCCTGCACGGCCTGTCCGACCGGCAGCAGCGCTACGGGGCGCAACTGGTGATCGCGCTCTATCTGCTGTTCTCGATCGTCAGCGCGGCCCATGCCTCGGGCGTCATGGTCAAGCTGAACACCATGTATTATTTCGGGGTCACCCAGGCCGCGCCCGGAATTTTCGCCATCCTGCGCGCCCGCGCCATCAGCCCGGCCGCGCTGATCGCCGGCCTGGTGGCGGGCGACGGCCTGGCGGTC
>NZ_JABXXP010000510.1 GCF_013376155.1 Nguyenibacter vanlangensis | reverse complement strand
GGCGCCGGGACGGGTGTGCGGGCAGGTACGGCGTGGGCCGCCTTGGATGCCGCGCCCCGGATCGAACCTGGGACCGAACTGGAGATCGAACCGGGGGCCGAACCTTGGGCCAGCGCCGGCAGCGGCAGCAACAGGCCGGCCAGGACGCTGCCCAGGGTGCTGTTCAGGCTCACCCGCCGCCGCAGGGACGGGCGTCGCGGCAGGCGTAAGGGGCAGGCGGGTAAAAAGGGCGGGCGCATGCGGGTTTCCTTGTCCAAATGCCAGAATCCAGAAGCGAGGGGGCGGAAATGACGGCATCTGTCATTCCCGAATCGTCGCCCGTCCCGCGGCCAGTCTGATGGCGCAATCTGATCTACAAAAAGCCACAGAAAATCGATCGATCGTTGCATACAAGATATAAGACAAGCGCCCGCAAAACGCGCCCTCTTTGCGCAAAGATGACAGATTTTTTAAATCTAAAACGTAACATATTAAAAATATGAGGAAAATTTCCTCGCAATCCACCGTGCTCAGACAAAATAGATCAATTCTTATGCATAAAATAATGCATAAGAACAAATAATAATCACATTAAAATAGGACGTCCAATCGGCTCTGATCCGCCGACATCATACAGATTGCGAAATGTCATCCCGTTGGTCATAGTCCTTGTATGCGAGACGCCGCCAAAGACGATGCACACAAGACGCCGCACCTGATCGAGGACCGCATCATTCATGCGGCGCTCTCGGGCCGCATCGCACCCGGCGAACGGCTGGGCGAGAAGGAATTGTCCGAAATCTTCGGCGTCTCCCGCACCCTGGTGCGCGAGGCGATGATGCGCCTGCAGGCCCGCGGCATCGTCGAGGTCTCGGCCCGGCGCGGCTGGTTCGTCGTCGAACCCTCGGTGCGCGAAGCCCAGAACACCATCGACGCCCGCCGCGCGCTGGAGGTCGGCATGCTGGTCACGCTCGGCCGGGTGGACGCGGCCGCGATCCGGGCATTGCGCGCGCATGTCCACGCCGAACAGCAGGCCATCGCCGGCGGCGACCGCGCCGAACGCAGCTACCTGCTCGGCCATTTCCATGTCTGCCTGGCCGAAACCCTTGGCAATCCGGTGCTCGCCGCCCTGCTGCAGGACCTGACCACCCGCACCGTGCTGATCGCCGCCCTCTATCAATCCTCGCACGACGCGCACGAATCCTGCCGCGAGCATGACGAGATCATCGACGCGCTCGAACACGGCGACACGCAAGGCGCCGCACGGCTGATGGACACGCATCTCCGCCATGTCGAGAAGGCGCTGAACTATCGCAGCGCCTCCAACCGGCTGGACCACCTCAAGGCCGCGCTCCAGGCCGCGCCGCGCTGACCCGGTTCGCCCCCCCATCTCGCGCCTCCCGTCTCGCGCCCCCGTCTCGCGCCCTGCGGATTGCCTTCCATTCCATCTTGTATACAAGACGCTGAGCCGGCAGGATATCCTCGTGCCCCATTCCCCCCTTGCCACACCAACTCGCTCCCCCGGCGCCCGTCCCTCCGGTGATCGCCCTTCCGGCGCCCGCGCGGTATCGCGGTGCGACCTTTTGGGCGAGCTGCCCTATTCGGACGTGCCGGGGCAGTTGTTCCGGCCCTATCTGGGCGGCGGGCACGCGGCGACCCTGGACCGGATCGCCGCCTGGATGGCCGAGGCCGGGATGCGCGCGCGCATCGACCCGGCGGGCAACATCGTCGGCCGGTATGAGGGCAGCATGCCCGACGCCCCGGCGCTGCTGCTCGGCTCGCATGTCGACAGCGTGCGCGACGCCGGCCGCTATGACGGCATGCTGGGGGTGATGCTGGGGATCGAAACCGTCGCCCATTTCGCCGAACGCGGCCGGCGCTTTCCCTTCGCGCTCGAAGTGATCGGCTTCGGGGATGAGGAAGGCTCGCGCTTTCCGGTCTCGATGCTGTGCAGCCGCGCGGTGGCCGGCGCGCTGGCCGGCCAGGACATGACCCAGGACACGACTCTGGTCGACGCCCAGGGCACCAGCCTGGCCGACGCGCTCGGCGGCTTCGGCCTCGACCTGGCCCGCTTCGGC
>NZ_JABXXP010000509.1 GCF_013376155.1 Nguyenibacter vanlangensis | reverse complement strand
CGGTCGCGCGCGCGCCGCCGCTGGTGCGGATGGCCAGGCCCTGGTCCTCGAGATAGGCGAGGTCGGCGCGGATGGTGACCGTGGAGATGCCGCATTCGCGGGCGAGCGCGTCGACCCGCACCTGTCCCTGCTGCCGGATCCGTTCGGCGATGTGCAGGCGGCGTTGCAGGACCGTGCTTCGGGTACCGATCGACATGGCGCGATCATCTTTCATATCGAAAGAAAGGACTTTCGATGTGAAGCTGTATGCGCCTGCCGGGGGGAGGGCGCAACGGCGTTGCTGCCGTTTCACGCCGACGTGTTCGGGATTTTTACAGAGTGCTTCGGACGGCCGCGGCGAAGGTCAGGGTGCAGCGCAGGCCGGGGTGGTTATCGTCCAGCGTGAGTTCGGCATCGTGCAGCCCGGCGATCGCGGCGACCAGGCTGAGGCCCAGGCCGTTGCCCGGCGTCGTGCGGCTGGATTCCAGCCGGAAGAAACGTTGCAGGACCTTCTGCCGCAGGCCGGCGGGAATGCCCGGCCCGGTATCGCTGACGGTGATGTGGACCCGTTCGCCGGTGCGCCCCGCGTCGAGGGCGAGCGCCGCGCCGGGGCCGGCATGGGTGATCGCGTTTTCGATCAGGTTGGCCACGAGCTGGGTCAGCAATTCGGGATCGCCCTGGACCGGCAGGGGGAGGGGGCCGGGCTGGAACGTCATGGTCTGGCCGCCTTCCTCGGTGACGGGGGCGTAGGCTTCGTGCAGGGTTTGCAGCAGCGGGCGCAGGTCGAGCGCGGTGAAGCCCGCGCGCCGGCTGCCGGCCTCGATCTGGGCGATACGCAGCAGGGCGGAGAAGGTGGACAGGATGCGGTCCAGCTCGCCCCCCGCGCCGGCCAGCGCCTCGCGCAGGGCGTCGCGGGTCAGGTCGTCGCGTTCGGCCAGTTCCAGCTTCTGCCGCAGGCGGGTCAGGGGCGTGCGCAGATCGTGGGCGATGTCGTTGGTGACCTGCGACAGGTTCAGCATCAGGGTGGCGATGCGGTCGAGCATGGCGTTGAGGCTGTCGGCGAGATGGTCGAATTCGTCGCCGCCGCCGCCGCGCGCGATGCGCTGCGACAGGTCGCCATCCATGATCGCGCGGCTGGCCACGCTGATCCGTTCGACCTTGCGGGCCATGCTCATGCTGAGCAGAAAGCCGGAGACGAGCCCCAGCGCGAGGATCGGCCCCAGGCACCACAGGAAGGCGCGGGCGAGGGACTGGCGCATTTCGGCGACCGAGTAGACGTTCAGTCCGACGAACAGGAAGCGTCCGTCGGGCAGGACGCGGCCCTGGCCGTGGAGGACGGTCGGTTCGGGATTATTTTCATGGCCCAGGCGATGGTCGCGCAGCATCAGCCGGATCCCGGGCACCGGGCGCAGCGCGTGCATGTTGCCGGCCAGCGGTTTGCCGTCGGCCGATTGCAGAAGGTACTGGAATGCCGGCGAGCGGCGGGCCAGGGAATCGATGACCGTCTTGTACGGATCGCCGTGGAGCGCCGGGTCGGCGGCATCGGCCATTACCTCGGCCATCTCGGCGGCGATCGAGGCATCGACCTGCCGCGTCATGAAGCCGGTCGCCGACCACAGGATGACGACGAGCAGCGCCATCCCCGCCAGGGCGAAGAACGCGGCGTAGGCCAGGGTGAGGCGGAAGACGGTCGTGCGCCACAGCCGCCAGCCGCGCCGCGATCCGGCCGGCGCGCTAACCGGCAACGGGATCGGGCGCGCGCAGGCAGTATCCGGCGCCGCGGACGGTGTGGATCAGTTCGACATGGCCGCGATCGACCTTGCCGCGCAGGCGGCTGATATGGCTTTCGACCAGGTTGGTCAGCGGGTCGAAATGGAAATCCCAGACCAGTTCCATCAACATCGCCCGCGTCAGGACCTGGCCGGCATGACGCATCAGGATTTCGAGCAGCTTGAGTTCGCGCGGCTGCAGGTCGATCGCCTTGCCGGCGCGGGAGGCGGTGCGGGTCAGCAGGTCGACTTCCAGGTCGGCGACCCGCAGCACGGTTTCGCGCGGGCCGCGGGCGGCGCGCCGGCCCAGC
>NZ_JABXXP010000508.1 GCF_013376155.1 Nguyenibacter vanlangensis | reverse complement strand
TGTTCGCGTCGGGCAATACCAGTCCATGCCACCATTCACTCCATCTCTTCGCAAAGACGGATGAATCACAACTGGCTGGTATTGTTCAAAAACTTTCGGATCGGGCTCTTAAAAAGCAGAAGGAAAAGCGGTTAATTCAAGTTTTCCAATTTTTTCGGCGTCATCATTTGAGATGTAAACTGACGCATAGAGCTCCGTAAGCATTAGAGGAAATATACCCTTTACAATTTTTGTGGATTTTCCAATCCATAACTTTCTAAATTGCCTAGATATATTCAATTTCTCATCAACATCCTGACAAACCAACCCAAATCCACATTTATTTAAAAAGTCTACTGCGGAAGAGACTTTATATATTTCATGCTCCTGGAGGTAATCCTCGAGCAAACTCGTAATTGGGACTCCTTTGACCCCACTAAATGGCTGCCCCGACGCTATGAATTGATCAAAGTAATCCGACGCTATCGCTTTAAAATCCGATGGTCGCGCAGACGTCATTTTCGTTCTCCGGAGTGTGAAAATGGACATTTTTTGACATCCTCATATCGGAGTTGGGAGGCATGATTGAAATCAATACGTGGGCATTGGCCCATAGTGCAGCCACACAATCACGTTACATATTGTTTTCACGATTCCCGCAATTCGATTGAGAGTCAAACGACCTTTCGGCCACCTCGGGCATCACATACGTGACGTCTTTCATCTTCCCTCTCCCCCTTTGCATAGATCTTGCGTGATCAGATTCTCTACTTCTCGTCGTATTGCTTCAAAATGCGTGAGATTTTCCATGTGGAACCCAATGTCAGCGCCGTAGTGTTTTTCAAAGGACCACTGGGCATAACAGGATGCATCGCCCGAGTTCGTGTTCCACGAAATGCCAATACATTGAATAAATGGATCACCATTATTCGCATTCGGTATATATAGTTCATTAGCCCAGTCGGAGTAAGCCTTAAGTCCCGGCAGATCGCGCTTGGGATCGCGAACCCCGTGCAGCCTGGAGACCATTTCCATGGAAGACGTTTTCCCGAAATAATAGAGAGGGCTGGACTTCGTCATTACGATCCCGACCAGGATGTGGCCCAACGGAGTTGCCTCAGTACTTGGTTCAATCCGCAACTTTTGGGACTGGACGTTCCACTCGGCATCCCAATGCAGCGACAAGAAATAATTATGCTCATTAGTAACCGTATTCGTACCTACGCCTATTCCGATCCCACGCGACGGATTTTCACAATATATCAAGCCGTTTATGACAGCGACACGCGGCGTGCGTTTCTCGCATTCCCGTAGAACAAGGGCAACCGCTATCGTTGCGAGCGACATCATGTAGATGGACCGCCTCTTCATAAACTTTCTATTCACGTCGTAACGTCCATCGACGTTGGATACCTCTTCGCCTACCACACCGACATCGAACCGCTTCGTTCGTCTCGTCAGCGAGTCATGGGCCACATCGGTTCGCATGCGCGGTGCCCAGAAGTTCGATCTCTACATTGTCCGCCTGTAAATCAGCTTGCCACGTTGCGTAGCCTTGAGTGCTCTTCGTCGCGTAGTTACCAGCAGAGGACATGATGGCTGCAGAAAGAACGACCCCAGCGATGCTAGCCGTGACGGCATCAATATGAGCCTCGGGCATCACACTCGCATACATAACGTCTTTCATCCTCCCTCCCCTCCTTTGCATAGGTCTTGCGTGATCAGATTCTCTACTTCTCGTCGTATTTCTTCAAAATGTATAAGATTTTCCATGTGGAATGCAATATCAGCTCCGTAATGTTTTTCAAAGGACCAGTGGGCGTGACAGGATGCATCACCCGAGTTCGTATTCCACGAAATGCCAATACATTGAATAAATGGATCACCATCATACGAATTCGGTATATATAGTTCATCAGCCCAGTCGGAATAGGCCTTAAGTCCCGGCAGATCGCGCTTGGGATCGCGAACCCTCACAACCCATCAGTTTTTATGGGGTCTGGATTGACGTGCTGAATCTGGCTGTGATTCAAGGATTCTGCCCTTGTGAGGAGCGGATTTGGCATGACCCCGGCTATTGT
>NZ_JABXXP010000507.1 GCF_013376155.1 Nguyenibacter vanlangensis | reverse complement strand
CATTCCGCCCGCCCGCCGGAAGGGCCGAGGCCGCGGCCCCGCCCCGCGGCCCTGCCATGTCAGTCGCACACCCGCGCGATCTGCGCGCCACAGCGCGCCAGCTTCTGCTCCACGGCCTCATAGCCGCGATCGAGGTGATAGACCCGGCTGAGGATCGTCTCGCCATGCGCGGCCAGGCCCGCCAGGATCAGCGAGAACGAGGCCCGCAGGTCGGTCGCCATCACCGGCGCGCCCGACAGCGCATGCACGCCGCGGATGATGGCCGACGAACCGTGGACATTGATGCGCGCGCCCATGCGGTTCAGTTCGGGCACGTGCATGAAGCGGTTCTCGAAGATCGTCTCGGTGACCATCGACGCCCCCTCGGCGACCGACAGCAGCGCCATGAACTGCGCCTGCATGTCGGTGGGAAAGCCGGGATAGGGCTCGGTCATGATGTCCACCCCGCGCAGCGCGCCGGTCCGGCGCACGCGCAGCGCGTCGTCTTCCTGCATCACCTCCACGCCCGCTTCCTCCAGCGTGCGCACCACGGCGCCCAGATGCTCGATTCGCCCGCCGACCAGCCGCAGGTCCCCGCCCGTGATCCCGGCGGCGCAGGCATAGGTGCCGCATTCGATCCGGTCGGGCATCACCCGGTGGGTGGTGCCGTGCAGCGCCTCGACGCCCTCGACGGTCAGCGTGCCGGTGCCCGACCCGGTGATGCGCGCGCCCATGTTGTTCAGGCAGGCGACCAGGTCGGCGATCTCCGGCTCGCGCGCCGCATTGATGATCTCGGTCCGTCCCCGCGCCAGGGCCGAGGCCATCAGCAAATTCTCGGTCGCCCCGACCGAGGCGAAGGGCAGGACGATCCGCTCCCCCACCAGGCCGCGCGGCGCCCGGGCGTTGATATAGCCGTTTTCCAGCGAGATCTCGGCGCCCAGCGCCTCCAGCCCCTTCAGGTGCATGTCCACCGGCCGCGTGCCGATGGCGCATCCGCCGGGCAGCGACACCCGCGCCTCGCCGCAGCGGGCCAGCAGCGGGCCCAGCACCAGGATCGAGGCGCGCATCTGCGACACGATGTCGTACGGCGCCACCGTGCTGGTGATGCTGCCGCCGACCGCCAGGGTGGACCCGTCGCCCTCGACGTCCTCGACCGTCAGCCCGTGCTGTTCCAGCAGGCGGCGCATGGTCGCGATGTCGGCGATGCGCGGCACGTTGCGCAGCATCAGCCGGTCCGAGGTCAGCAGCCCCGCGACCAGCAGCTTCAGCGCCGCGTTCTTGGCGCCCCCGATGACGATGTCGCCCTGCAGCCGGTGGCCGCCGCGAATGATGAAACGGTCCATGCCGCGGCTCTCCTACATCCGGGGGGTGGCGACGCCGCGCTGGCCCATATACTTGCCGGCACGGTCCGCATAGCTGACCTCACAGGGCGACGCGCCCTGGAAGAACAGGAACTGGCAGATCCCCTCATTGGCATAGATGCGCGCCGGCAGGGGGGTGGTGTTGCTGATCTCGATCGTCACCTGGCCTTCCCATTCCGGTTCCAGCGGCGTGACGTTCACGATGATGCCGCAGCGGGCATAGGTCGACTTGCCCAGGCAGACGACCAGCGTATCGCGCGGAATGCGGAAATATTCCACCGTGTGCGCCAGCGCGAAGCTGTTGGGCGGGATGATGCATGCCGGCCCCTCGCGCGTGACGAAGCTGTTGGCCGCGAAATTCTTGGGATCGACCAGGGCGTTGTCGACGTCGGTGAAGATCTTGAATTCCGACGCCACCCGCGCGTCATAGCCATAGGACGACAGGCCATAGGAAATCACGCCCTCGCGCTGCTGCCGCTCCACGAACGGTTCGATCATGCCGGCCTCCTGGGCCATGCGTCGAATCCAGCTATCGGGCATGATGGGCATCGTTGCTCCCTTCCGTCGCGTGGAGGGGGTGAATCGCCTCCGGTACCAGCCCCGACCACTAGCGAAGGCCGGGCCGCTCCGCAATCAGCTCTTTTCGTCCTCGGCCCGGGGCGCGGGCAGGTCCGCGCGGGCGCGCGACTGCTGCTTGCGCCGGCGCAGATTCTCGCGCAGGGCCGCG
>NZ_JABXXP010000506.1 GCF_013376155.1 Nguyenibacter vanlangensis | reverse complement strand
GGCGCGACGCCGGCTGGGCGGCCGCGGATTGGTGCGTCGACGGGGACGGCGACTGGGATGTGGCCGGGCGCTTGGAGCCGAGGCGGGCCAGGGCGAGACGCAGGGCCTCTTCGCTGACCTCTTCGCGATCGTCGACGTCGGCCGGCTCCGTCTCGCCGGATAATGGATGCGTTTCGTTATATACGGACACTGTAAAACTCTCGAAATATCAAAGAGGGAGACATAATCCGGTTTCGGCCCGGGACAGGGTCAGGCGGTACGCGCCGTATGGCCTGGATTTAGTCGATCACTGTGTCAATCACTGTCTGGCACTGTCACTGTCTGGTGGGATCACGGTGCGTGACGCCTGAATCACTGATTTCGGTGTGTCGTGGCCACAGATCATACGGTTCTTTTGAACCTTGAACCGCTGCGGCCACGTGCCTGGCTAGGGGCGAGCATTCCGGCGCCTGCCCTGTACGAATCCGGGCACGAAGCCGGACGTCGGGAGGCGAGTTGCCCTAATGATTCTTTTCTACACCGTTTCTCTAAGAAAATGCAAGGCCGTTATGGCCGAAATTCTTGGATTTTCGGGCGCGGGAGCCGCCAAATATGTGCAGATTGTCATCTGCGGGCAATTTGTTGCAGTCGGTGGTTCATGGTCTCGTTCCGTCTTTACGGGCGCGTCATGGACAATGCGCGGCCGGATGTGGGTGCGTATGTAAACGATGCGTGTCTTGTGGAACGGCAGGGCGGCCCTGTGCAATGAAAGGCGGGCATCGGGTGGAAATTCCGGATGGCCATATGCATCGCCGTGATGCGATTACCTGGATGTCCGCCGATCTATACATGATCTGTCCATGGATCGGGGATCGTCGTCATGGCCAGTCCGATGCGCCCAGGGATGTGGCGGCCGGGACGGGCAGGGTCACTTTTGGGTGACAATCGCGCCTAGCGCTTGCCCTGTCCGGCGGGGAGGGACACCACTATGCGGGTCGGTCCGGCGCCCCCGGGGGGATGCCCTCGGTTCGGGCGGCCTTGCCCTTCGGTTCGCCTGGGGCTTCATCGCGGCGGAAGACACTGAGAAGACGAGCAAGCAGGGAAATACGTCCATTATGTCACAGCATGCCCCCTTGAGCGCGTCCGCAGCGCCGCGCGCCTTTCCGACCGTTCCGCTGGCCCGGGCTTCCGAGCGCCTGAAACAGGTCGGGGCACCGCGCGTCCTGGTCGTCATGGGGGTGTCCGGGTCGGGAAAATCCACTCTGGCGCAGTTGCTGGCCCGGCGGGTCGGCTGGCCCATCATCGAGGGCGACGAACTGCATCCGGAGGCGAACATCGCCAAGATGAGCGCCGGCATTCCGCTGACCGACGCGGACCGGGCGCCGTGGCTGGAGAAGATCGGCGCGGTGGCGCGCGACTGGCTGCAGGGCGGCGGGTGCGGGATCGTGACCTGTTCGTCGCTGAAGCGGCGCTATCGCGATGTGATCACCGGCGGCGATGCGCGGGTGTGCTTCGTCTATCTGAAGGGCCGGCCCGAGGATATCGCGCCGCGTCTGGGCCAGCGGACCGGGCATTTCATGCCGGCCTCGATGCTGACCAGCCAGTTCGCGACCCTGGAAGAGCCCGACGATTCCGAGGTGCTGCTGGAACTGGACGTCACCGCCAGCCGGACCAGCCTGGTCGAGGCGGCCTATGAGACGTTGCTTGAGCTGGCGACGCCCGACCACCCGCTGTGCCGGCCGGTGGATGCGCGGGCCATCGCGCCGAAGGCCGCGCTGGGATAAAGCGCCTGGGCTGGTTTCCCGGGCCAGAGCAGATCCCGTTCAAACGGACTCGTTTGAACGGGTGAGGATGCTCGACAAAATAACAACACAGAGCATTTCCACTGAACCGCTCTATGCTTGTGAGGCGCTGCCGGGGACCCAGAGGATGTCGGCGCGTCCGTCATCGTTGAGGTGGCGGCCCAGCACGAACAGGTAATCCGACAGCCGGTTGAGGCAGCGCAGCACCGAGGGGCTGATCGGGGCGTCGTGGCGCAGGGCGGCGACCCGCCGTTCGGCGCGGCGGACCACGGTGCGGGCCAGGTGGGCGTGG
>NZ_JABXXP010000505.1 GCF_013376155.1 Nguyenibacter vanlangensis | reverse complement strand
CCGTGCCGCCAAGGCCGCAGCCCCGCCGGCCGCCCTGCCCGGCGCGGAATCCAACGAGGAGGTCGCCGGGCACGCCAATGGCGACATGAACCCGACCGACGCGCTGTTCGACGCGGTCAATCGCGGCAGCCTGAACGCGGCCAAGGAGGCGCTGAACCGTGGCGCGGACATGGAAGCGCACAACGTGCTGGGCCAGACGCCGCTGGACATGGCGATCGACCTGAACCGCAACGACATCACCTTTCTGCTGCTGTCGCTGCGCACGCTGAACGACGGCCATGTGATCGCGGCGTCGACGACCAATTCGGGCGTCGAGATGCGCAACGGCAGCGGCCATATCAGCATCAACGGCAGCAGCCACGGCAAGCGCGGCAGCGGCGTGATGGTGACGGCGACCCACCGCTATGCCCAGGATGGCGGGACGGCGCAGCCCGAAATCGGCTTTCTGGGCTTCGGCGGGAGCTGACCCGCCAGCCTGGACGATACTCCCTGGACGATGACTGACGGCGGGTGAGGCGCGCGGGACGTCAGCCCGTGCCGCCGTCCTGGATGTCGCCTGCCTGGATGTTGCCGTCCTGAACGTGGCTGTCCCGGACGTGGCTGTCCTGAACGTTGCCGTCCTGGGTCAGCGCTTCGCCCCTGAGCGTGTCGAGGGGGATCATCCGATCGTCGCGCTGCAGGTGCCAGAAGGTCCAGCCATTGCAGGACGGCGCGTTGGTCAGCAGGGCCCCCAGCTTGTGGATCGAGCCGCGCTGCGTGCCGCTGACCAATGTGCCGTCGGGCGAGACGGTGGCCGAGACGCGCTTCTGACGATCGTAGAGCAGGGTGCCGGCGGGCAGCAGGCCGCGTTCGACCAGGCTGCCGAAGGGGATGCGCGGGATTTCGCGCTTGGCCGGCGTGGTCAGCACGCTGTCCAGCGGCACCGGGCGTTCGCGGCGGGCGCGGCCGATCGCGGCCTCGGCATAGTCCGGGTGGCGTTCGATGCCGATATAGCGGCGGCGCAGGCGGCGGGCCATGGCGGTGGTCGTGCCGGTGCCGGCGAACGGGTCGAGCACGATGTCGTCGACATTGGTCGAAGCGATCAGCACGCGATGCAGCAGGCTTTCGGGCTTCTGCGTCGGGTGCAGTTTCAGCCCGTGGGCGTTGCGCAGCCGCTCGCCCCCCGTGCAGAGCGGCAGGTACCAGTCCGAGCGCATCTGCACGTCGTCGTTCAGCGCCTTCATCGCCTGGTAGTTGAAGCGATAGCGGCTGTCCGGCCCGCGTGCCGCCCAGATCAGGGTCTCGTGCGCGTTGGTGAAGCGCCGGCCGCGGAAATTCGGCATCGGGTTGGATTTGCGCCAGATGATGTCGTTGAGGATCCAGAATCCCAGATCCTGCAGGATGGCGCCGAGGCGGAAGATGTTGTGATACGAGCCGATCACCCAGATCGTGCCGTCCTTGCGCAGCAGGCGCCGGGCCTCGGCCAGCCAGGCGCGGGTGAAGCGGTCATATTCCGCGAGATCGGCGAATTTGTCCCAATCGTCGTCGACACCGTCCACCACGCTGTCGTCGGGGCGGCGCAGTTCGCCACGCAACTGCAGATTGTAGGGCGGATCGGCGAAGATGCAGTCGATCGAACCCGTGGGCAGGGTCTGCATCACCTCGACGCAGTCGCCGCGCAGGATCTGGTCGAGGGGCAGTTCCATCAGGACGGCGCCGCTCATGACATCGCCCCGAGGTGGGAATCCTGCCGCACGGCCAGGTCGAGCGCCAACTGGCGGACCGTGCCGAACGCGTCGCGATGGTGCGGCGTGGCGCCGGCCCGGTGCAGCGCGTCGCGATGCGCGGCGGTGGCGTAGCCGGCATTGCGCTCCCACCCATAGGCGGGCCAGCGCCGCGACAGCCGCTCCATCAGCCGGTCGCGGGTGACCTTGGCGACGATCGAGGCGGCGGCGATCGACAGGCATTCGCCGTCGCCGCCGACGACGCATTCGACCGGGCAGCCGAAATCGGGCGCGGCATTGCCGTCCACCAGCACCATGTCTGGCACGCAGGGCAGGCGCGCCACCGCGCGGCGCATGGCAAGGAAAGCGGCG
>NZ_JABXXP010000504.1 GCF_013376155.1 Nguyenibacter vanlangensis | reverse complement strand
ATGTCGCTGGGCAGCCGGGGATCGCGGACCTATAGCGCCCCTGCCCCGACCACGACGGCGCCTTATGGCGCGGCACCGATGCAGCGTTCGATCACGCCGCAATCGCCGTCGCCCCTGGGCGGATATTCCGGCAATCCCTCCGCCTTCCCGCGTTCGCCGTACGGAGCGCCTTATGGCGCGCCCTATGCGCGGCCGCATCCTTTTGCCGGCGGGTTTCTGGGCGGGCTGCTGGGGGCCGGCCTGTTCGGTGTGCTGTTCGGGCACGGGATTGCCGGCGGGCTGCATGGCGGGGGCAGTTTCTTCGGCTTCCTGATCCAGTTGCTGCTGCTGGGGCTGCTGGTCGGCTGGCTGGTCCGGCGGTTTTCGGGCGGCGCCGCGCGACGGATGAGCATGCCGGCGGCGCCCGGGGCCTATGGCCAGGGCCCGGCGCCCGACCAGTTGACCGTCACCCCGGACGATTACCGCGCATTCCAGCGGCTGCTGGTCGATATCCAGGCGGCCTGGAGCCAGCAGAACCTGCCGGCGCTGCAGCATATGGCGACGCCGGAAATGGTGGGGTATTTCAACGCGCAGCTTTCGGACCTGGCCAGCCGTGGGGCCCGCAACGTGGTCTCGGACGTCCGCTTCGAGCGGGGCGACCTGGCCGAAGCCTGGTCGGAAAACGGCTTCGACTATGCCACCGTCGCCATGCGCTATTCGATGGTGGACATCACCACCGACATGGTCGGCCACGTGATCGACGGCAGCTCGACCGAGCGGGTGACCACGACCGAACTCTGGACCTTCGTCCGGCCGTCGCGCGGCGGGGCGTGGCTGCTGTCGGCGATCCAGCAGGCACGGTGACCGGCCCTACAGCCTGACCAGCGCCAGCCCGTAGATGATCGCGGCCAGCGCCAGCAGCGTCATCGCGGCGCCGATGACGCGGCCGCGATGCCGGCGGGCATATTCCGCCGCCTGCGCCGCGGTGAGGGAAATCGGCTGTTCCGTCGGCATCGTCCCTTATCCTCCGATCAGGACATGATCAGCCAGCAGCCCGCAGAACAGCAGGAAGAGATAGGCCAGCGAAAAACGGAAGGCGTGGCGGGCGGGCTTGTCGCCGGTCAGGCTTGTGCCGTCCGCGTCCTGCCGGTCGCGCAATACCCGCACCGCGCAGAAGACGAAGCCCGCATCGAGCAGGATCGTGGTCGCGGCATAGAGCCAACCCGCCAGATGCAGGGCCGGGGGCACCAGCGAGACCGCGGACAGCGCCAGCGTGTACCACAGGATCTGCCAGCGCGTATGCCGCGCACCGCGCACCACCGGCAGCATGGGAATGCCGGCCCGGCCGTAATCCTTGCAGGCGTAGAGCGACAGCGACCAGAAATGCGGCGGGGTCCAGAGGAAGATGATCGCGAACATGACGACGGGCATCACGCCCAGCGAACCGGTGGCGGCCGCCCAGCCGATCATCGGCGGAAACGCGCCGGCGGCGCCCCCGATGACGATGTTCTGCGGCGTCGAACGCTTGAGCCACATCGTATAGACCACGGCATAGAAGAAGATCGAGAACCCCAGCACACAGGCCGCCAGCAGGTTGGTGGCCAGCCACATCAGCAGCACCGAGGCCACGGACAGGCCGATGCCGAAGCCCAGCGCGGCATCGGCGCGGATGCGGCCGTCGGGGATCGGGCGGCGGGCGGTGCGGGTCATGACCGCGTCGATATCGCGGTCGTACCACATATTGACCGCCCCGGCCGCGCCCGAGGCCATGCAGATGCACAGGATGGCGATGCAGGCGATCAGCGGGTTGATCCGGCCCGGCGCCATGGCCAGCCCCGCGGCCCCGGTGAACACCACCAGCGAGATCACCCTGGGCTTGAGCAGCGCGACCCAGTCCCTGGCCTCGGTCCCAACCAGGGCGGCGTCGAAGCGGGTCGCGTCCTCGGAAAGGGAGAGGCTCATGCGCCGGCTCCGCGATACGGGAAATCGGCGAAGGCGTCGCGCGGCGCCGGCGTGGCCAGGGTCCATTCAAGGGTACGTGCGCCGGGGCCCCAGTAATTGGCCGCGCGCACCCGCGCGCCGCCGCGCAGCGCCAGG
>NZ_JABXXP010000503.1 GCF_013376155.1 Nguyenibacter vanlangensis | reverse complement strand
GGCGCAGCGCATGCCCGGCGATCCGCCCGGCCAGTTCGTCTTCCAACTGGGCCACCAGCGTCCGGTCGCCGCCGCGCACCGGCTGCCAGCGCGGAAAGGCGGCCAGGGACGGGATGGCCGGGGAGAGGGTGGCCAGGGAAGGGGTGGTCGCAACTGGCATGGTCCGGCCTCCGGAACAGTTTGAAGGAATATGTATCAACTGTACCGGTTCTGTTCCGGTCCTATGGTCAATACTGGTGCCGGACGCCCGTCCGCAACCGGAGATTTTGCAATGTCCGCCTTCTGGCATGATTTCGGCGCATTGTTCGCCTTCGCCCTGGTGGCCTCGATCACGCCGGGGCCGAACAATACGATGCTGGCCGCATCGGGGCTGAATCACGGCTTCCGCCGCACCCTGCCGCATATGCTGGGGGTCGCGGTCGGCTTCGTGTTCATGGTGGGGCTGGTCGGGATCGGGCTCGGCAGCGTCTTCGACCGGCTGCCGGCGCTGTACCAAGTACTGAAATATGTCAGCGCGGCCTATCTGCTGTGGCTGGCGTGGAAGATCGCGACCGCCGCCGGCGGCGGGGGCGCGGCGGGGGCCGGCCGGCCGATCGGCTTTTTCCAGGCGGCCGGATTCCAGTGGGTCAATCCCAAGGCGTGGATCATCGCCATCGGCGTGGTGTCGGCTTATACGCCGCGCGAGGATTTCCTGGTCAATCTGGCGATCGCCAGCGCGATCTGCGGCGTGGTGACGGTGCCCGCCGTCAGCCTGTGGGCCGGGTTCGGCTCGGCCATGCGGCGCTTCCTGTCCCGTCCGGCGGTGCTGCGCGGCTTCAACCTGGCCATGGCGCTGCTGCTGGTCGCCTCGCTCTATCCCCTGGTGCAGGAGGCCGTGCGATGAAGACGATCGGCTTGCTGGGCGGGCTGAGCTGGGAAAGCAGCGCGGTCTATTACCGGTTGATCAACCAGGGTGTGCAGCAGCGCCTGGGCGGGGTGCATTCGGCGCGGTGCCTGCTCTGGTCGTTCGATTTCGCCGAGATCGAGCACCTGCAGCGCGCCGGACGATGGGCGGACGCCACCGCGCTGATGATCGACGCGGCCCGGCGGCTGGAGGCGGGCGGTGCCGATATCGTACTGATCTGCACCAACACCATGCATCGCATGGCCGATGCGGTGCAGGCGGCGCTGGCGGTTCCCCTGCTGCACATCGCCGACCCGGTGGCCGCAAGGCTCCGTGCCGACGGCCGGCGGCGCGTTGCGCTGCTGGGGACGCTGTTCACGATGGAACAGGATTTCTATCGCGGGCGGCTGGCCCGCATGCATGGGCTGGAGGTGCTGACCCCCGATGCGACAGATCGCCAGGCGCTGCATCGCATCATCTATGACGAACTGGTCCGGGGGACCATCCTGCCGGAATCGCGGCAGGTGGTATGCGCCATCATCCGGCGACTGGCGGATCAGGAGGCGGAGGCGGTCATCCTGGGCTGTACCGAAATCATGCTGCTGGTCGGCCCGGACGACAGCGCGCTGCCGCTCTACGACACCACCGCGCTGCATGCCGAAGCGGCGGTACGGCTCTGCCTGGAATAGAAGACGGGCCGCACGGGCCAAAGATCAGAACGGGCCAAAGACCGGAAACAGCCGGTCAGGACCAGGAAGAATTGCCGCGGTGCGACGGGATAGCCGGTATATTGCCCGGACGCGCCGGTGGCCAGGATCGTGCCCCATCCGCGTCGCCCGCGTTTATCGCCACCCGCCGCCCAGCGCCTTGACCAGCGCGACATAGGCGGCCAGGCGCCGCGTGGCGATGTCGACTTCGGACAGCCGGTCGGACAATTCGATATTGCGCGCCACGATCACGCTATAATCATTCGCCAGGCCGCCGGTGCCCAGTTGCCCGGCGCGGTGCGTGGCGTCGGCGGCGGCCAGGACGGCTTCGTGCTGGCTGACGGATTCCTCGGCCAAATGGCGCAGGGCGGCCAGGGCGTCCTCGACGTCGCGCCACGCATCCAGCACGGTCTGGCGGTACCGGGCCACGGTTTCGTCATGGACCGCGCCGGCGTGGGCGTTCAGCGCGGCGCGCCGGCCCCCGTC
>NZ_JABXXP010000502.1 GCF_013376155.1 Nguyenibacter vanlangensis | reverse complement strand
CGGGCGGGCGCGGGCGGTCAGGCGCTCGGCGCGGAAGGCGCCGTGGCGGCCCTCTCGCAGGCTGAGTCCCTGGACGTGGTAGACGAACAGCTCGTACCCCCGCGCCTGGGCCTCGAGCATCAGGGCGAAGGTCGAATCGCCGTTTATGTCGATCCCGGCCAGGGGATCCATCTGCACGGCAACCTTCAGCGGGCGGGACATGGACGCAACCTCCGGACGCGATTCGAACCCCGAACGACGTCAAGGGTCGTCCGCCCCCGCTTCTTAATCGAGTTCGGGGTATCGAAAAACCTCATAACACGCTGGCGGAAGCGGATTGCGGCGCGCCGTCCGGTTCGGGATAGGCGATCCGCAGGATTTCGATGATCTCGGCCCCGGCCGGCGTCATCAGCCGGACCTCGTCCCCGACCTGCCCGCCCAGCACGGCGCGCGCGACGGGCGAGGCCAGGCTGACCTGGCCCGCGGCGAGATCGGCCTCGTCCACCCCCAGGATGGTGACCGTGCGTTCCTCATCCGTCTCGGTCGCATAGGTCACGGTGGCGCCGAAGAAGACGCGGTCGCGCCGGGTCTGGGCGGCGGGATCGACGACGATCGCCTTCTCGATCCGGCGGGTCAGGAAACGCACCCGGCGATCGATCTCGCGCAGGCGCTTCTTGCCGTAGAGATAGTCGCCGTTTTCCGAGCGATCGCCGTTTCCGGCCGCCCAGGAGACGATTTCGACGATTCGCGGCCGCTCGTCGCGCAGCAGGGCGTTCAGCTCGCCGCGCATCGCGGCCAGGCCGGCCGCCGTCATGTAGCGCGACACCCCATCCGGCGCGCGGGGGCGGTCGTCGTCGTCGTCGTCATCGGTCATGGAGGCCATTTTGCCCGAGCGTCCCGAATCTGAAACCCTTCGGGTGGAAAAATCGTGGCGGAGTCGCATGACGGCAAGAACCGGGCGGACTCAGCACCCCGTGAGGGCAAGACGGATATGGCCTTCCAGCTTGCGGCCGGGGGCGAGGATTCGCAGGCCCCCGTCGGCCACGCCCGGGTGGTTCAGGGCATCGTTCATGTGGGTCACCGGTTCGACGGCGATGAAGGGCCGGCCGGGCGGGGTATAGAGAACCAGGTGGCGGAACGGGTCGTCGGCCGCGATCGTCAGCGCCAGATTGTCCTGCGGCCAGCGCAGGAAGGCCGCGCCGCTCCATTCCGCATAGCAATGATCGATCGCCTGCGCGCCGATGGGACGCATCTGCTCGAACGACCACTCGCCCGTGGCGGGCACGCGCAGCGCCGGCAGGTGGCGGTCGTCGTTGGTCCAGACGGTGCCGGCGGAAAATCCCAGATGCAGGGCGCCGCGCCGGGGAAAATAGGGATGGAATCCCAGGCCCGCCGGCTGCGGATGCTGATCGGTATTTTCGATCAGCATGCCGATCGACAGCCCGTCCTGCCGCAGGTCGAATCGCAGTTGCGCGCGATAGGCGAAGGGCCATTGCGGATTCGGATGACGGGGATCCAGGTGCGGATTCCAGGACAGGCCCAGGGTGGCGCTGTCGTCGGACAGCAATTCCAGCCGCCAGGCATGTTCCCAGCCATTGCCGTGGATGACATGGGGCTCGCCGGCGAAGTTCGGCCGCATCCGGTATGGCACGCCGTCGAACTGAAAGCAGCCATCCGCCACCCGGTTGGAAAACGGCACCAGCGGATAGGCGGCGACCGCGCGGCCCCGCTGGGCCAGCAGGTTGGGGTCCGCGACGGCATGCAGGATATCGAGCCCGCCGCTCGTCCAGTAGGCGACGGCTCCGCCCAGGCCGGGCAGCAATCCCAGCCGCGCCGAGCCCGCCGCCAGTTCGATCATGCGCTGCTCCGGCATATGCTGCCCTGGCACAAGCTGCTCTGGCATAGGCCACCCTGCCCTGTTGCTTTCGGCGTATCTTCACGCGGCCGGGCGATTCGGCCCAATCACGATCCCCAATCACGATCCATGTCGGGCGGGCCGCCCTATCGCGCGCCGCGACGCCGGGGGCCGCGCCCCTTGGACGGGTCGTAGCCGCCCCCGCCCGACCCCAGCGGTTCGGGCACCTTGGCCTCCTTGCG
>NZ_JABXXP010000501.1 GCF_013376155.1 Nguyenibacter vanlangensis | reverse complement strand
CACCGCCACCGCCGGGATCGTCCGCGCCGTCGCGGACACCCGGGCGCGCGTGTGCTGCACCCGCAAGACCCTGCCGGGGCTGCGGGCGATCCAGAAATATGCCGTGCGGGCGGGCGGCGGGTCCAACCACCGGTTCCGGTTGGACGACGCGATCATGATCAAGGACAACCACATCGCCCTGGCCGGCGGCGATGTCGGCCGCGCGCTGGCGGCGGCCCGGGCACGGGCCGGACATCTGGTCAGCATCGAGCTGGAGGTCGATACGCTGGACCAGTTGGACGCGGCGCTGCGGGCCGGCGGGGCGGATGCGTATCTGCTGGACAACATGGCGCCGGCGCAGTTGCACCGGGCGGTGGCGATGGTCGATGGCCGCGCCCTGACCGAGGCGTCGGGCGGGATCACCCCGGACACCGCGCCCGCGATCGCCGCGACGGGGGTGGATATCCTGTCGGTGGGCTGGCTGACCCATACGGTGCGGGCGCTGGATATCGGGCTGGACGACGACCCCGGCGCCGCATAAGCGTGCCGGCCCGCCCTTGATCGCCACGCCCCAAGCCCGCATCATGATGCGGATGCAAAGGGGCCAGGCAATGAACGCGATCCCAGACCCGGCCCCAGACCCGGCCCAAGACCCGGCCGCGCCGACCAGGCTGGATGCGCCGCTGCTGCGCATCGCCATGGTGGTGGTGATCGGCACGGTGATGTCGATCCTGGATACCACGGTGGTCAATGTGGCGATCAAGGATCTGGCGCGGATCTTCGACGTCTCGCTGGCGACGATGCAGTGGGTGTCGACCGGCTACATGCTGGCGCTGGCGACCGTGATTCCGCTGACCGGCTGGGCGGCCGACCGGTTCGGCACCAAGCGGCTGTACATGACGTCGATCCTGCTGTTCCTGGCCGGATCGGCCCTGTCCGGCGCGGCATGGTCGCCGGCGACGCTGATCCTGTTCCGCGTGCTGCAGGGATTCGGCGGCGGGATGATCACCCCGGCCGGGATGACGATCCTGCGCCATGCGGCGGGGCCGCGGCGGATCGCGCGGCTGATGGGCATCATCGGCGTGCCGATGCTGCTGGGGCCGATCTTCGGGCCGGTCCTGGGCGGCTGGCTGGTCGATGACGCATCATGGCGCTGGATCTTCTTCATCAACCTGCCGATCGGCGCGGTGGGGCTGTATGCGGCGGCGCGGATCCTCCCGCCCGACCAATCCAAGGCGCGCCACGCGCTGGACTGGCCCGGGCTGCTGCTGGTATCGCCGGGGCTGGCGATCTTCGTCTTCGGCCTGGCGCGGGTTACCGAGGCGGGAAACCTGTCCGGCCTGTCCGGCGACGGATGCGTCGCCCTCGGGCTGGTCCTGATCGGCGGCTTTGTGCTGCATGCGCTGCGCAGGGAAGACCCGCTGATCGACATGCGGCTGTTCGGCCGGCGGACCTTCGGCGCGGCGGCGCTGACGACCTTTCTGTTCGGAACGGCGTTTTTCGGCATTTCCCTGATACTGGCCCTGTATTTCCAGTTGGTGCGCGGGGCGCCGGCGCTGGATGCCGGCCTGCTGCTGGCGCCGCAGGGTTTCGGCGCCATGCTGTCCATGCCCATCGCCAGCCGGCTGGTGGACCGGATCGGCCCCGGCAAGGTCGTTCTGGCCGGGCTGGCGCTGGTGGGGCTGGCGATGCTGAGCCTGGCCGGGATCGCCGGGACGACGCCGTTCTGGTGGATCGAGCCGACCCTGTTCGTCAGCGGGCTGGGCATGGGGGCCACCATGATGCCGGCGATGAGCGCGGCGCTCGCGGACCTGCAGCACCACGAAATCGCCCGGGCGACGAGCGGCCTGAACGTGGTGCAGCGGGTCGGCGGATCGATCGGCACCGCGCTGCTGACCGTGATCCTGACGCAGCAGATGGGCGGCCGCGACGGGCACGGGGCGGACCCGGTGACGCTGGGCCCGGCATTCGGCCATACGTTCCGCTGGTCCTTCGCGCTGGTCGTGATGGCGATGATCGCCGCCCTGTTCCTGCCGCGATCGCGAAGCGGCCGGCCGGCCGGAGAGCAGCCGGGCGCGGAACCGGCTGTCCTGGGGTCGAAA
>NZ_JABXXP010000500.1 GCF_013376155.1 Nguyenibacter vanlangensis | reverse complement strand
GCCAGTTGGCGGCTGCTTTCCTCGAACTGTCGGGCGGCCTGGTCGCGGGCCGCGCGCTCGGCCACGTCGTCCTGATCGAACAGAGGCTGCCCGGCCGCGACATGCGCGCCCCGCGCGACATGCAGCGCGGTCAGCATGCCGGCCTGCGTCGGGGCGATCCGCACGAAATCCGCATCGGCATAACCCTGCCACGACAAGGGTTGTGGGGAATGCGACAGCCACCACCACGCGCTGCCCCCCAACGCCAGCATCAGCACCAGCACCATCGCCAGCGCGGCGGCGAAGCGGCGGAATCCCACGCGCGTCACCCGTTCGGCACTCCCCCCGCTGGGCCATCCGCCCCGTCATCGCTACCCGTGACCGCCACCCGTCAACGCTAACGGCGCCGCGCGGCGGGCGGACCCGGCCTCATGAGAATGTTATCGGTCTTTCGCGCGTTTTTCCCGCTTCGGGGTGCTGCATGCGGCGGCCCGGCATACGACATCACGCGATGCTCCCCCGCCGTGCGGGCAGCAGCGCGGCGACCCGGGCACGATATTTCGGGATCATGATATTTTGGGCATGACAGGATGCACGCGCCGATGACGAACCATGCCGCATCCGTTCCGACCCATGGCCGCCCCGACGGCGTCGCCATCGCGCCCGCGCTGATCGAGGCGCTGCGCCATTATGGACGCCCCCTGCCCGGGCCGGAACAGGGCGAGGAATTCGGCGCCGCCTTCGACCGGTTCGGCCATGCGCGGGTCGTTCTGCTGGGCGAATCCACCCATGGCACCGCCGAATTCTATCGCGCGCGGGCCGCCATTACCCGGCGGCTGATCGAACGGCACGGCTTTACCATCGTGGCGGTCGAGGCCGATTGGCCCGACGGCGCGCGCATCGACGATTATGTGCGCCACCATGCGCCGCGGCCCTGGCGCGGCCCGGCCTTCGCGCGGTTTCCGCGCTGGATGTGGCGCAATACCGACATCGCGTCCTTCGTCCACTGGTTGCACCAGCATAACGCCGAGCAGCCCGATGACAGGCGCGTTTCGTTCCATGGGCTGGATATCTACAGCCTTGGCGAGTCCATCCATGCGGTACTGACCTATCTGGACCGCATGGACCCCGAGGCCGCGAAGGCCGCCCGCGCGCGCTATGCGCGGCTGACCCCCTGGCAGGACGATCCGGCGCGCTATGGCAACGCGGTGATGCGCCACGGCCATGACAGCAGCGAGGACGCGGTGGTGGCGCAGTTGCGCGAATTGCTGGCGCGACGGCTGCATGACGTGCGGCTGGACGGCGCGGCCTGGTTCGACGCGGTGCAGAATGCGCGCATCGTCCGCGCGGCCGAGCAATATTACCGCATCATGTATCGCGCGGGGGCGGAAAGCTGGAATTTGCGTGACCGGCACATGTTCGGCACCATCCAGGCGCTGCTGGCGCATCGGGGCGAGGAAGCCAAGGCGGTGATCTGGGCGCATAATTCCCATGTCGGCCATGCCGCCGCCACCGCCATGGGCTGGGAAGGCCAGTTCAATATCGGCGAACTCTGCCGGATGGCCCATGGGGACGAGGCCGCGCTGATCGGCTTCAGCACCGATCGCGGCACCGTCGCCGCCGCCCATCACTGGGATGCCGAGATGGAGGTCATGACCGTCCGGCCGGCCCGCGCCGACAGTTACGAACATGCCTTTCTGCATGCCGGCCTGCCGCGCGCGCTGTTCGACTGGCGCGATGACCGCCATCTGCGCGACCTGCTGCGCGGCCCGCTGCGCGAGCGGGCGATCGGCGTGATCTACCGGCCCGACAGCGAACTGCACAGCCATTATTTCGAGGCGATGCTGGCCGACCAGTTCGATGCCTGGGTCTGGATCGAGAAGACCAAGGCCGTCACCCCGCTGGACCATGCCCTGCCGGTTGCCGGGCAGAACGGCGCGCCGCATCCCAGCCACCCGAGCGGTCTGGACGAAACCTGGCCGTTTGGCCTGTGAGGGAGCGCCCGATGACGCACGGCCCGTGGGAGGAGGCGGATCGCGACATGGCCTGGATCTATCAGGATCGTGCGGAAGCCGGGAGGGACCTGGCCGAACGCCTGCGCCCCCTGGCGCGGCCCCG
>NZ_JABXXP010000499.1 GCF_013376155.1 Nguyenibacter vanlangensis | reverse complement strand
CAATGCGGTTCTATCTTCGCCCATTGGGCATCGGTCAGTACTAAGCGATCCATCCAGTGGGTGAATCACATCTCCGCTAAAATAGGAATCCCAAATCCCCACAGACCCTAGTGTCCTGCCCGAGAAATTCTCATAAGAATTTCTCGGGCAGGACACTAGCCGATCCTCATAGCCTGTCCGGTCGTTTCGCTCCCGCGCCGGCCGATTCCACATTGACAGGCTCCCGGCCGCGGGCCAAAGCAATGTATATACAAGCTTGCGCAAGGTGATGCCATGACGCGTCCGACCGTCTCCCGCCTTTCGAACAGCCGCGTCGTCCGCGCGCCCCGCGGCACTCAACTTTCCGCCAAATCCTGGCAGGCCGAGGCGGCGATGCGGATGCTGATGAACAATCTCGATCCCGACGTGGCCGAAAAACCGTCCGAGCTGGTCGTCTATGGCGGCATCGGGCGCGCCGCCCGCGACTGGGACTGTTACGACCGCATCGTCGAAAGCCTGAAGACGCTGGAAGCCGACCAGACGCTGCTGGTTCAGTCCGGCAAGCCGGTGGGCGTCTTCCGCACGCACGAAGACGCCCCCCGCGTCCTGATCGCCAATTCCAACCTGGTGCCGCACTGGGCGACATGGGACACGTTCAACGAACTCGATCGGGCCGGGCTCATGATGTACGGCCAGATGACGGCCGGATCGTGGATCTATATCGGCAGCCAGGGCATCGTGCAGGGCACGTACGAGACGTTCGTCGAAATGGCGCGCCAGTCCTATGGCGGCGACCTGGCCGGGCGCTGGATCCTGACGGGCGGCCTGGGCGGGATGAGCGGCGCGCAGCCCCTGGCCGCCGTGATGGCCGGCGCGTCCATGCTGGCCGTCGAATGCGCGCCCTCGCGCATCGAGAAACGCCTGCGGACCGGCTATCTCGATCGGCGGGCGGACAGTCTCGACGCGGCGCTGGACATCATCGCGGCGGCGTGCCGGGACAGAAAGCCGGTTTCCGTCGGCCTGCTCGGCAACGCGGCCGACATCTTCCCCGAACTCGTCCGGCGCGGCATCCGCCCGGACGCGGTGACCGACCAGACCTCGGCGCACGATCCGCTCAACGGCTATCTGCCGGCGGGCTGGACGCTGGACCAGGCCGAAAGGATGCGGATCGCCGATCCGGCCGCCGTCGAGCAGGCGGCGAAGGCGTCGATGCGCCGGCAGGTCGAGGCCATGGTCGCCTTCCACCGCATGGGGGTGCCGACCTTCGATTACGGCAACAATATCCGCCAGATGGCGTCCGAGGCAGGATATGCGGACGCCTTCGCGTTCCCCGGTTTCGTGCCGGCCTATATCCGCCCGCTATTCTGCCGTGGCGTGGGTCCGTTCCGCTGGGCGGCGCTGTCCGGCGAGGCGGAGGACATCTACCGCACCGACCAGAAGGTGAAGGAATTGCTGCCCGACGACAGGCACCTGCATGCCTGGCTGGACATGGCGCGGCAGAAGATCCGCTTCCAGGGCCTGCCCGCGCGGATCTGCTGGGTCGGGCTGGGCGATCGTCACAGGCTGGGCCTGGCATTCAACGACATGGTGGCGAAGGGCGAATTGAAGGCGCCGATCGTCATCGGGCGCGATCATCTCGATTCCGGCTCGGTCGCCAGCCCGAACCGCGAGACCGAAAGCATGCGCGACGGGTCCGATGCCGTCTCCGACTGGCCGCTGCTGAACGCGCTGCTCAATACGGCCTCCGGCGCGACCTGGGTGTCCCTGCATCATGGCGGCGGCGTGGGCATGGGCTTTTCGCAGCATGCGGGCATGGTCGTCGTCGCCGACGGCACGGCCGAGGCGGCGCGGCGCCTCGAACGCGTGCTGTGGAACGATCCCGCCACGGGCGTGATGCGCCACGCCGACGCCGGCTACGACACGGCAATGGCCTGCGCCCGGGCCAACGGGCTCGATCTGCCGATGGTCACCAGGGATTGATGAACAGGGGATAAGGAACACGATGACGGATCTGCTTGTCCTGCGCCCCGGCGGTCTCGACCTGGCCGTGCTGCGGCGCTTCGTGGCCGGCGGGCTGCGCGTCGCATTGGGCGAGGACACGATCGCCGCGCTGGCCGAGG
>NZ_JABXXP010000498.1 GCF_013376155.1 Nguyenibacter vanlangensis | reverse complement strand
TGGGCTTCGGCGCCCGGCTGCTGGGCCCGTTCTTCGCGCGGCCGGCCGCCTGGCGGGTGCTGGATGGCGCGGTCGCGGCGATCATGCTGGCCCTGGCCGCCAACCTGGTCATGCGTGGCCTGGGTCCGCTGAAGCTGGTGCTGTGAGGCCGAAATCCGGCGGACCGGCGACCTGATCGACCGGGCGGGGGTGAAAACCCGCCCGGTCATTCCATCGGTCCGGCCATCACGTCAGTAAAGCTGGGGAACGATCATTCCCTCGGGGGTCGGCTGGCGGGCATAGTCGGGGTGATAGACCCGTTCCGGCAGGATGACCTCGGGCTTGGTGACCTCGGCATAGGGAACCAGCGACAGGAGATGCGCCATGCAGTTCAGCCGCGCGCGCTTCTTGTTCACCGCCGGCACCACCCACCAGGGCGCTTCCTCGATGTTGGAGCGTTCCAGCATCTCGTCCTTGGCCAGGGTATGGCCTCCCACCGGCGCCGGCTCTCCAGGTCCATCGGGCTGAGCTTCCATTGCTTCAGCGGGTCTTCGATCCGCGCGCGGAAGCGCATTTCCTGTTCCTCGTCGGTGATGGAGAACCAGTATTTCACCAACTGAATGCCGCTACGGACCAGCATGCGCTCGAATTCGGGCACCGAGCGGAAGAATTCCGCATAGTCCGAGTCGGTGCAGAAATTCATGACCCGCTCCACACCGGCGCGGTTGTACCAGCTTCGGTCGAACAGCACGATCTCGCCCGCCGCCGGCAGGTGGGCAACATAGCGCTGGAAATACCATTGGGTGCGTTCGCGGTCGTTCGGCGCGGGCAGGGCGGCGACCCGGCAGATGCGCGGGTTCAGGCGCTGGGTGATGCGCTTGATGACCCGGCCCTTGCGGGCGGCGTCGCGGCCTTGGAAGATGATGACCGTGCGGTGGCCGGTCCCAGTCCTGTGATTATGCCAGATCGCCCTGCAGGCGCAGCACTTCCAGGAAAGAATGTCTGCGGAACGCGGTGCTGTCGTCGGAATCCGTTCCGGCCGAACGGTGGCTGATGCGCTTGCGGCACGGGACGCAGGCCCGTGTCCGAGGCGCCAGCATAGCGCGCGCCACCGGGGCGGCAGGGCGGGATTAAAATTTCATCAAACTGTGACGTCGTTGCAGGTGCGATCAGGCCTTTTCATGGCCGAACAGGATATGATGCGCGGCCAGGCTGACCGCGCTGCGGCTGAGCGTGCCGAGGATCTGGCCGTGGCCTGCCGGAAATATCGGCCTTCGCCCGCAAAGACGTCCTATTTTTTATTTCGGTTGATAAACTATCTTCCTGCCAATAGAACTTTGCGTACTCCAAAAGGTCGGGGTGGGGCGAGACGGGTGCATGGCGGACTGTTCCGGTCCGTCGCCCGGGGCGCGCGAAGCAGGGAGCTGCATGGTGACTCTTTCGTCCATCGACGGATCGGCCGTCGTCAGCCCGGACACAGGTCATTTGGCCGTCGGCGGCCCCGCCGGGGCCTATGGCTGGCGGCCGATCGTCGTGATGGCGATCCTGTTCTTCAGCATCGGCTTCGTCACCTGGCTGAACGGGCCGCTGATCACCTTCGTGCAGCTTGCCTTCAATCTGAGCGACGTGGCGGCGTTCCTGGTGCCGGCCTGTTTCTATCTGGCTTATTTCGTCTTTCCGCTGCCCGCGACCTATGTGGCGCGCCGCACCGGGTTGAAAACCGGCATGGCGGTGTCGCTGATGGTCATGGCGGGCGGCTCGGCCGTCTTCGGCGAATGCGTGACCGCGCGCTGGTATCCCGGCGCGCTGGCCGGGCTGGCCGTGATCGGGGCGGGGCTGTCGCTGCTGCAGATCACCATCAATCCCTATGTCAGCCTGCTGGGCCCGCATGCGCGGGCGGCGCAGCGCATCGCCATCATGGGGACTGCGAACAAATGCGCGGGCATCGTCGCCCCGCTGGTCTTCGCGTGGCTGGTGATGCGCGATATCGGCGGGATCGCGGCGCAGGTCCAGGCCGCACCGGACCACGCGGCGCGCGACGCCATCCTGGCGCGCTTCACCCATGCGGTGCATGCGCCTTATCTGGCGATGGCGCTGCTGCTGGCGGGCATGGCGGTGTGGGTCCT
>NZ_JABXXP010000497.1 GCF_013376155.1 Nguyenibacter vanlangensis | reverse complement strand
GGCGCCTGTCCGCCGGGCATGACCGGATGGCCGTCCGGGCCGATCGCGGGCGGCTCATGCCAGCCCCGCCCATCCGGATGCGGGAAGAACAACGTGACATGATCGCCCGCGGCGGCGGCCGCGAACCCCTCCAGCGCATCGCCGGTCAGGGTGATGCGGCGCATGCGCGGGGTAAGGGCGTCGGTGCGCGCCACCCGGACGGGGCGCAGCGGCGCGCGGTCGGAGCATTTCATTCCAGCCTCGATTCAGACAGGGTCCCGCCCGGGATCAGTCGGACTTGCCGAGAATATCGGCGGTGGCGCGGTCGAGGATCCGGGCGATGCGGCGGGCTTCGGCCGGAGAGCAGTCGCGCTTGCGGATCAGCGCGTGCTTGAGCGCATAGCGCGCCTGATGCAGTTCGTCCGCGGCCTGGGGGTCGGCGGCGTCGACGCCGGCGAAGGCTTCACGGACCTCGGCCATGCGGCCGCCGATGCGCGCCAGCGCGTCCAGGATGGTTTCCGCCCGGCCACGGTGCGTGTCCAGATGAGCCCTGCCCGCATCCGTCAGGCTGTACAGCTTGCGGTTGCCGTCCTGCGTGACGCCGGCATGGCCGATTTCCTCAAGGAAGGTCAGGGCCGGATAGACCATGCCGGGACTGGGCGCGTAGAATCCGCCCGAGCGCTCCTCGATCCGGCGGATCAGTTCATAGCCATGAGCGGACTGCTCGGCGAGCAGGGCCAGCAGCACGAGCTGGAGATCCTCCGCGCTCAGCTTGCGTCCGGCCGGGAAATCGCCGCCGCCGAATCCCTGGCCGAACCCGCCGGGAAAGCCGCGGCCGAACCCGCGACGACCATGGCGGCGGCCGATGGCATGAAGGATGTCGTGAAAGCGATGATGGGGGGGATGATGTCTGATCATGCCCTACGATAGACATATCGTAAGATATAACACAAGACCTATTTCGGGGGCCTGCCGCGATATCCGGCCGGGTGGCGGCGGCGCCGAGCACCCACCCGCCCGTAATCCGCGTGGCAGGCAATCAACGACGCGGACGCTGAAGCTGAACAGCGCCGTTGCCCTGAAAGAAAGGACTCTCCAAGGGAAGGGCTTGCCGCGACGCGGCGTGGGGCGCACAGTTGCAGTCCCGTGCGGCGTGTTTCAGAAGGACGTGACGAACCATGACCTTGGTGCAGGATCTTTCCATCATCGGCGCGGTCTCGGCGCTGTGGCTGGTGGCCATGGTCGTTCCGGGGCTGGATTTCCTGCTGGTGACGCGGCTGGCGATGATGCGGGGGCGTGCGGCGGCGCTGCGCGCGGCCTTCGGGATCGCGCTGGGTGTCGCCCTCTGGGGACTGGCGGGGTTCTTCGGCATCCACGCGCTGTTCGTGGCGTCGCCCTGGCTGTACAGGGCCCTGAAGATCGGCGGCGGACTGTATCTGTTCGTCGTCGGCGTGCGGCTGTACAGGGCAAGCTGGCAACCCCAATCCCCCGCCCCCGCGCCGGCCGATCTGGACCGGCGCGATGTCCGGGCGTTTCGCATGGGGCTGCTGACCAACCTGGCCAATCCCAAGGCGCCCGTCTTCGTTTCAAGTCTGTTTGCCGCCGCGTTGCCACAGCATGTTCCGGTCGGACTCGGCCTGACCTGCGTGGCGGCCATGTGGGCCATCGCGGCGGGATGGTTTTCGGTCGTGGCGCTGATGCTCAGCCTGCGCCGTTTCGCGGGGCCGTTTTCCCGGGCGCGCCACTGGATCGACCGGGTGGCGGGAATGACCTTCATGGGGATCGGCGCCCGCCTGGCGACAGAACGCGCGGGCTGATCGTCCGGGGGCGCACGCCTTGGTCTCCTTTCCGGGGCTTCGCCCCGGACCCCACCAAAGGCGGTGCCTTTGGAAACCATTCATTCATCAATAGAATCCGGATTCGGTCGCCAATACGGTCAACGGTGATACGTACGAACCCTTATGGCCACGCCAGAGGTTGCGTTTCGCCGCCGGTTATTTTCTCTATTGGCGATCGTCATGATATCGAATCCATCTTCGCCATGGGTCCCGTCGGGGTGCCCTGATCCCGGTACCCGACGGCAGACAGGGTGCCGGCCCATGACCCGCCGCCCGCGCCCGGCGCGCCG
>NZ_JABXXP010000496.1 GCF_013376155.1 Nguyenibacter vanlangensis | reverse complement strand
GGCAACGGGCCTCGACGGGTCTATAGCTGCTGCAGGCGCCGGAACGGCACGAAACGCGTCGCCAGGATCAGCGCCTCGGCCAGCAGGGTCGCCACTCCCGCGCCGTCCACGCCCCACAGATGCGCCAGTCCGTACAGCACCGGCATGCACAGGACCGTCGCCGCCACCCGTCCGGCGAACAGATGCTGCGCCCAGCCCAGCGAGACCAGCAGCGGTTCCAGCGGCACGTCCCACAGATCCAGGATCGCGGCGCTGCTCAGCAGCATCAGCAGCGACAGCGTGTCCGGCCGGTGGATCGCCAGCAGGGTGCGGAACAGGAACGGCCCGATACAGAACGCGACCAGCAGCGCGACGACCGAAAAGACCCCCAGCGCCTGGAAGATCCGGCGCATCACCCGCCGCATCGATACCCAATCCTTGCCGTCGCGCAGCCGGATCAGCTCGGGATACAGCGCCGGCGTCAGCAATTGCGCCGGCTGGGCCAGCGCGTCGCAGAGATGCCAGGTCACGCTGTAGATCCCCGCCGCCGCCGGGTCCAGCGCCGCGCCCACCAGCAGCACCCCCATGCGTGAGGTCAGTGCCGCCACGGCCTGGTTGCCGCTGGTCGCCAGCGTCAGCCGCCAGATCCCGTCCAGCCCGGACAGCCAGCGCCCACCCAGCGCGCGGAACCCGGCAAAGCTCGCGGTATGGCGGATGGCGCGCCAGGCCGACAGGTTGTTGGCGGCGAACGACGCCATGTTCGACGCGTACCACACCGCCAGAAACGCCGGCAGGTGCCAATGCAGGCACAGGCCCAGGACCGTGCCGCCCACCCGCGTCACGCTGCTCGCCAGGTCGGCGATGGCCGATTGCTTGAACCGGTCCGTCAGCCGCAGCACCCCCAGCGCGCAGCACGTGTTCATGAACAGGATCGTGGTCATATAGACCAGCGCGGCGTGCTGGCAGCCCGCCGGCCAGCCGAAGACGGTGCCGAACCCGGCCACTCCGCACAGCGCCAGCACCATCCCGGCGGCGGCCCCGATCATGTCCAGCAGGAAACAATGGCGCAGCAGCGCCTGGAAGCGTGTCCGCTCCCCCTGCGCGAACAGCGCGCTGCCGAAATGCAGCAGCGGTTGCCAGGACTGAAAGCGCGTGCCCACGGAAAACAGCGACGCGCAGGTATGGATCAGTTGCAGAATCCCGAAATCGTGCAGCCCCAGCGCGCGCACCGCCAGCGCGGTCCCGGCCAGGCCCATCACGCCGGCCATGCCCTTGCCGCCCAGCAGGATCCCGGTATTGCGCAGAATCCGGGCCATCAGTCCCGCGCCACGACTGCTCATGGGCGCACCGCGCGCCATGAGTAACCGACGCTCATCTTCCGCATTCCCGATCCTGTTCGCCCCCCTGATACGCCCTCACCCCCCGCGCGGCAAGCGCAGGGGGCGGTTCAGGGCACCGCCTCCGCCTGGGCACGGTTCAGCATCTCCGCCGCCCGGTGGCCCGCGGCCACGCACAGCATGCAGATCGCGACCGACAGCACCATGTTCAACGCCGCCCGCCCCGCTGCCCCGCCGCGCAGCAGGTCGAAACTCTGCAGGCTGAAGGATGAAAATGTGGTGTACCCGCCGCAGATTCCGACCATGAAAAACAGCCGCACCAGGTCCGAGGCCGGATAACGTCCGCTCGACAGGGTCAGCGTCCCGAAAAACGCGATCGCGAACGACCCGCTGGCATTGATCAGCATCGTGCCCCACGGCATCGCCTGGCTCCAGCGCGCCAGCCCGATTCCCACCCAGTAGCGGGCCACGCTGCCCAGGGCCCCGCCCGCCGCAATGGCCACCGTCGTCAGAAACCTGTCCACCATTCCATCCTGTGCCGCTGCGCCCGCCCAGGTCGCAATCCTGACGTCGGCCATGACATCAATGCTGGATCCAGGTCGGTATCGCGGCATGTGCCAGGATCTGGCCCGTCACGCTGCCGCGCAGGCGATCATGCAAAACGCCATGAGTATAGCCGCCGATGACCAGCAGGTCACTGGCCGCGGCGCCCGCGGCGACCAGGATGGCGTCGGCCTGTTCGGCGGCCGATCCGCCGGGGGGCGGCGAGGGTAGGATTCGCCCGCCCAGCACGTTC
>NZ_JABXXP010000495.1 GCF_013376155.1 Nguyenibacter vanlangensis | reverse complement strand
AGGGCAGCGGCGCGGCCGGCGGCGTCGGCGGTACCGAGGCGCGGCGATTTTCCGGCATCGGATCGTCCACCACGATGCGCTCGATCTGCTCGCCGCGCAGGACCTGGCGGATTTCCTCGCCCGACAGGGTCTCGTGCTCCAGCAGGGCCTGGGCCAGGCGATGCAACTGGTCGATATGCTCGATCAGCAGGGTGCGGGCGCGGATATAGGCGGCGTCGATCAGGCTCTTGATCTCGTCGTCGATCTCGCGGACCGTTTCCTCGGACACGTTCTTGTTCTGGGTCACGGTGTGGCCCAGGAAGACTTCCTGCCCGTTATCGCCATAGGCGATCATGCCCAGCTTCTCGCTCATGCCCCATTCGGACACCATGCGGCGGGCCAGGTCGGTCGCCATCTTGATGTCGCCCGAGGCGCCGTTGGACACGTTGTCCGCGCCGAAGATGATTTCCTCGGCCGCACGGCCGCCCATGGCCAGGGTCAGTTCGCCCAGGCATTTCGCGCGGCTCTTGGAATAGCGGTCGCCTTCCGGAAGGCTCATGACCAGGCCCAGCGCGCGACCGCGCGGGATGATCGTGGCCTTGTGCACCGGATCGGCCCCCGGCGTCAGGATCGCCACCAGGGCGTGGCCGCCCTCGTGATAGGCCGTCATGCGCTTCTCGTCCTCGCTCATGACCAGCGAGCGGCGTTCGGCGCCCATCAGCACCTTGTCCTTGGCGTTCTCGAACTCCAGCATCGCGACGGTGCGCTTGCCCAGGCGGGCGGCCATCAGCGCGGCCTCGTTCACCAGGTTGGCCAGGTCTGCGCCCGAGAAACCCGGCGTGCCGCGCGCGATCACCTTGGGATCGACGTCGGAGGCCAGAGGGACCTTGCGCATATGCACGCGCAGGATCTTCTCGCGCCCGACCACGTCGGGATTGGGCACCACGACCTGACGGTCGAAGCGGCCGGGGCGCAGCAGGGCCGGGTCCAGCACGTCGGGGCGGTTGGTCGCGGCAATCAGGATCACGCCCTCATTGCTCTCGAACCCGTCCATCTCGACCAGCATCTGGTTCAGCGTCTGCTCGCGCTCGTCGTTGCCGCCGCCCAGGCCGGCGCCGCGATGGCGGCCCACCGCGTCGATCTCGTCGATGAAGATGATGCAGGGCGCGGCCTTCTTGCCCTGCTCGAACATGTCGCGCACGCGCGAGGCGCCGACGCCGACGAACATCTCGACGAAGTCCGAACCCGAGATGGTGAAGAAGGGCACGTTGGCCTCGCCCGCGATGGCGCGCGCCAGCAGGGTCTTGCCGGTGCCCGGCGGGCCGACCAGCAGCACGCCCTTGGGGATCTTGCCGCCCAGGCGGGTGAATTTCTGCGGGTCGCGGAGGAAATCCACGATTTCCTGCAGTTCGCCCTTGGCCTCGTCGATGCCGGCGACGTCATCGAACGTCACCCGCCCCTGCTTTTCCGTCAGCATGCGGGCGCGCGACTTGCCGAAGCCCATCGCCCTTCCGCCGCCGGCCTGCATCTGGCGCATGATGAAGATCCAGGCGCCGAACATCAGCAGGATCGGGGCATAATTGATCAGGTAGCGCAGGAATGGGTTCGAATCGCTGTCCAGCGGCTTCGCCACCACTTCGACCCCCTTGCCCGTCAGCAGGGGGATCAGGGTCGGATCCTGCGGGGTATAGGTCTCGAACGACGTGCCGTCCGTCAGGGTGCCGGAGATGTTATGGTCCTGCACCACGACCGAGCGCACGCGCCCGCCATTCACATCCCCGATGAAATCGGAATATGCGAGCTGCTGCGACGCGTGCTGCGCGCTTCCAGGCTGGAAGACGTTGAACAGCAGCAACAGCAGCACGATGATGATTACCCACAGGGCCAGGTTCCGGCCAAAATTGTTCATCTTGCCCATTGTTCCATACGCTGACGCCCCCGGCTCCCGCACGGTGCCGGGGCACGCGAGGCGGCTCTATTCTGACCAGCGGCAACGCGCCTTTTCAACCTTATGTTCACCCATACATAGGCGCTTCGGGTCACATTCACACCCCCATGAGCGGTCTTTCTTGCCCCGGGCATCAGAATTCCGCCCCCGGCGCCCCGGCGAAGCGCGCGCTTTCAGTCGCCGCCGCGCCCG
>NZ_JABXXP010000494.1 GCF_013376155.1 Nguyenibacter vanlangensis | reverse complement strand
CGGTCGGGGCGATGCTGCGGGTCGTGCGGTGCAGCAATCGTACGCCCAGCCGCGTTTCGAGACGTCGCACGGCCTCGCTGAGGCCCGACGCCGAGACACCGTGGGCGCGGGCGCCGTCGCGGAAGCCGCCTGCCCGCACCACCGCCAGAAACGCGTGGAGATCCTGAAGATCCGCCGCCATTGTTCGGAATTCCGTACAGCCTGTGCCGATCTCAGCCGATTATCGCGCGTGCGGTCAACGCCCATAGTCATGCCGTCCCTTATCCCTGGAGGCGGACATGACCGACCTTATGAAAGCAGGCACCTTTGTGCTGGGCGACCGGCGCGTGAATCGAATGGGTTATGGCGCCATGCAACTGGCGGGCCCCGGCGTATTCGGGCCGCCGCGCGACCGCGAGAGCGCGCTTGCCGTGCTGCGCGCGGCCGTCGCGGCCGGCGTCGACCATATCGATACCAGCGATTTCTACGGACCGCACGTCACCAACCGGCTGATCCGCGAGGCGCTGCATCCCTATGCGCCCGATCTGCGGATCGTGACCAAGGTGGGGGCGGTGCGCGGGGCCGACGGGTCGTGGAACCCGGCGCAGAGCCCCGACGCGCTGACCCGCGGCGTGCATGACAATCTGCGCAATCTGGGCGTCGATGTCCTGGATGTCGTGAACCTGCGGGTGATGGGGGATATCCATGCCCCCAGCGAGGGTTCGATCGCGGTGCAGGTCGCGGCGCTTGCGGCGCTGCAGCGGCAGGGGCTGATCCGCCATCTGGGCCTGAGCAACGCCACCGCTGCACAGGTGGCGGAGGCGCGCGGCATTGCCGAGATCGTCTGTGTGCAGAACCATTATAACCTTGCGCATCGCCGGGATGATCCGCTGATCGATGAACTGGGCCGGCTGGGCATCGCCTATGTGCCCTATTTTCCGCTGGGCGGCTTTGCGCCGTTGCAGTCCGCGACATTGTCCGGCGTGGCCGAGCGGCTGGGCGCCACGCCGATGCAGGTGGCGCTGGCGTGGCTGCTGGCGCGCGCGCCCAATATCCTGCTGATCCCGGGCACGTCGTCGCTGGCCCATCTGAGGGAAAATCTGGCGGCGGCCGAACTTCGGCTGGCGGACGGCATTCTTTCCGAATTGGCGGAGATCGGGGCGGAAGGCGGGGGCGCGGCGTGACCGGCCCGCGCGCATCGGCCGCCCGGCACGGCATTTAAGGCTTAAAATTTCTCCGGGGGCCTTTCCTTTTGCGTGGCTTGCGCCATACGTCATCCGTCCAGCAGAGAGGGGGACGTCATGGGTGACGAAGACGACATGATCGTCGGGTATCTGGTGGTCCGGGAGGTCGACGGCGGGGAAGTCGAGTTCTGGGGCCCGGAGAATGCGTGGAGCGACGATCCGGACGACGGCAGGCTGTACGAGACCGAGGACGAGGCCGAGCGCGACGCCGAGGCGCTACGCGCCGGGAATGCCGACATCATAACGGTTGAGCCGGTGTTCGAGGACGACGAAGAGGAAGATGAGGACGAAGAGGACGATACACGTCCGTAAATCCTCCGGCGTGCGGCGTCTGGTCGGGCCCTGGGGGGTTGGGCCGGGCGTCGTGTCCGCGGGGAGGCGTTGTTTCTTCTTTTTCTGAAGAAAAAGAAGCAAAAAGACTTTTATTCGTTATGAGAGTCGGGTCTGCCCCGACGTAGTATCCATAAAAATTCAAAAGTTTTTTGGTTCTTTTTTTCAAAAAAGAACAGCCTGCCTTCAGATGGGACGGCCGACCGAGTGGTAATGGAAGCCGGCCGCGCGCATGGCGGCGGGGTCGAAGATGTTGCGCAAATCGACGATGACGCGGCCGCGCATGGCGGCGGCCAGGGCGTTTGGCGCGAGGGCGCGGAATTCGTTCCATTCGGTCAGCACGACCAGGGTGTCGGCGTCGCGGGCGGCGTCGAGGGCGCTGTCGCAATAGGTGATGCCGGGCGGCAGATGCGGGCGGGCGGCCTGCATGCCGACCGGGTCGAAGGCGCGGAGTTCGGCGCCCTGCTCGGCCAGGCGGACCAGGATGGGGATGGAGGGGGATTCGCGCATGTCGTCGGTTTCGGGCTTGAAGGTCAGGCCCAGCACGGCGATGCGGCGGCCGCGCACCGAG
>NZ_JABXXP010000493.1 GCF_013376155.1 Nguyenibacter vanlangensis | reverse complement strand
GGCGGTGGACGGCGCGGCCATGGCGGCTCCCGACGCGCCGCCGCGCATCACCGAATTCGGCGCCGACCAGCACGAGCACGTGGCCGGTCCGGTGGGGTTCGCGGCGCTGCTGGGCGTGCTGGGCGTGGTGTTCGGCGATATCGGCACCAGCCCGCTCTACGCCCTGCGCTCGACCATCCTGATCGTCTCGCGGCACCATATGATCGAACCGTGGGAAGTACTGGGCGTCGAAAGCCTGATCATCTGGTCGCTGTTCCTGATCGTCACCGTCAAATACGTGCTGCTGATCATGCGCGCCGACCATAATGGCGAGGGCGGCATCATCGCGCTGATGTCCCTGGCCCAGCGCGTCTCGGACAATACGCGGCTGAAACTGTTCCTGGGCATGGCCGGCATCGCCGGGGCCTGCCTGTTCTTCGGCGACGGGCTGATCACCCCGGCCATCTCGGTGCTCTCCGCCGTCGAGGGGCTCGAAGTCAGCTTCCCCGCCGCCAGCCGGCTGGTCATCCCGCTGGCCATCGTCGTGCTGATCGGCCTGTTCAGCGTGCAATCCTACGGCACCGGCCGGGTGGGGGCGATCTTCGGCCCGGTCATGCTGGTGTGGTTCAGCATGCTGGGCATCCTCGGCACGCTGGAAATCCTGCGCCATCCGGGCATCCTGTGGGCGATCTCGCCGGTCTACGCCGTGCGCTTCATCGCCTTCCACGGCTGGCTGTCCTTCATCGCCCTGGGCGCGGTCGTGCTGTCCGTCACGGGGGCCGAGGCGCTCTATGCCGACATGGGCCATTTCGGCCGCGCGCCCATCCGCTATGCGTGGCTGTTCTGCGTGCTGCCCTGCCTGGCGCTCAACTATCTCGGCCAGGGCGCTCTGATCATCGCCAGCCCCGCGACGCTCAGCAATCCGTTCTTCCTGCTCGGCCCCGCCTGGGCGCAGATCCCGATGATCGTCCTGTCCACCTTGGCGACGGTGATCGCCAGCCAGGCCGGGATCTCGGGCGGCTTTTCCCTGTGCCGGCAGCTCATCCAGCTCGGCTACCTGCCGCGCATGCGCATCACCCACACCAACAAGATGGAAGAGGGGCAGATCTACCTGCCCGAATTCAACCGCTTCCTGATGGTCGGCGCGCTGACGCTGGTGGTGGCGTTCCGCAGTTCCGACGCCCTGGCCTCGGCCTACGGCATCGCGGTGACCGGCACCTTCATGTGTACCTGCGTGCTGGCCCTGGTGGCGTTCCGCCGCCTCTATCACTGGTCGCGCCTGGCCGCCACCTTCACCTTCGGCGGCTTCTTCGTCATGGACAGCGTGTTCTTCGCGTCCAACGCGCTCAAGATCCCGCAGGGCGGCTGGGTGCCGGTGCTGCTGGGCATCGTGCTGACCCTGATGATGACGACCTGGAAACGCGGCCGCAGCCTGATCATGAACCGGCAGAAGCTGGACAGCCTGCCGGTCAATTCCTTCCTGGCCCGCCTGCCCCAGTCGCGCACCATCCGCGTACCCGGCACGGCGGTGTTCATGACCGCGACGCCCGAATTCGTGCCCACCTGCCTGCTGCACAACCTCAAGCACAACAAGGTACTGCACGAGCACGTGCTGTTCGTCACCGTCCAGACGCTCGACCAGCCCGAGGCCGCGCGCGGCCACCGCGTGGCGCTGCAGCAGCTCGCGCCCGATATCTACCGGGTGATCCTGCGCTACGGCTTCATGGAGACCCCCAACCTCCCCCGCGCGCTCGAAGACCTCAAGACGAACGGCGTCGATTTCGACGCCATGCAGGCGTCCTATTTCACCAGCCGGGAATTGCTGGTCCGCTCCTCGGTGCCCAAGATGTCGCGCTGGCGGATGTCGCTGTTCCTGCTGATGGCGCGCAACGCCACCCCCGCCACCGAATTCTTCCGCATCCCGCCCGACCGGGTGGTGGAACTGGGCGTGCGGCTTGCCATCTGACGCCCCTGCCCCTGTCCCGTCCGGGGGCGCCGAACCCCTGGCGCTCTACATCCACTGGCCGTTCTGCCTGGCCAAGTGCCCCTATTGCGACTTCAACAGCCATGTCCGCGACACCATCCCGCAAGCCCGCTTCGCCGCCGCCCTGCGCCGCGAACTGGCGCACGAGGCCGCGCGGCTGAACGCC
>NZ_JABXXP010000492.1 GCF_013376155.1 Nguyenibacter vanlangensis | reverse complement strand
ATCGACCCGGCGGGGACCGCGATCTGGTTCGTCCAGGCGCTGGAGGCCGCCGGAGCCACCGTGGCGCGGGGCGGCGATCCGTGCGTTGTGCCCAAGGCGCGCAAGAACGGCGTGGAGCAGGATGGCGCGCGGCGCGCCCATCTGGTGGACGCAATCGCGCTGTGCCGCTTTCTGCACTGGCTGGACAGCGAGGGGGTCGGGCGGAGCGAACTGGCGGCGGCGGCACGGCTGGACGCGTTTCGCGCCCTCAGTCCCGATTATCGCGGCGAGAGCTTTCCGGCGATTTCCGGTTCGGGCCCGAACGGAGCGGTGATCCATTACCGGGTGACCGAGGCGACCGATCGGACGATCGGGGCGGACGAGGTCTATCTGATCGACAGCGGCGGGCAATATCCGTTCGGCACCACCGACGTGACGCGCACGATCTGGACCGGGCGGGAGCCGGGGCCGGACGCGGTGCGCGGGCCGTTCACCCGCGTGCTGCAGGGCCATATCGCCCTGGCGCGGGCGCGTTTCCCTGCCGGCACCACCGGCCATGCGCTGGATGCGCTGGCGCGCTATGCGCTGTGGCAGGCGGGGATGGATTACGACCACGGCACGGGCCACGGCGTGGGCAGCTACCTGTCGGTCCATGAGGGGCCGGCCTCGATTTCGCCGGTCCATCGGCCGGTGGCTGTCGAGGACGGGATGATCCTGTCGGACGAGCCCGGCTATTACCGTCCCGGCGCGTTCGGGATCCGGCTGGAGAACCTGCTGCTGGCGCGGCCGGCGGCGGCGGAGGCGAACCGGTCCTTCCTGGCGTTCGAGACGCTGACCCTGGCGCCCTTCGACCGGCGCCTGATCGATGCGGGCCTGCTGACGCCGGAGGAAATCGCCTGGATCGACGCCTATCACGCGCGGGTGCACGACGCGGTGGCGCCGCATCTGGGCGACGCCGAGGCGGCCTGGCTGCGCGCGGCCTGTACACCGCTCGGGGGGGCGCCGCTCGGGGCGGCGTAGCGCCGCATAATGTGACCGGGAAAGGCCGGGGGGCGGCGGGGAGCGGAATTGTCACCCGCCGGCCACCGGCCTACCACGATACGGGCCTCGGCGTGATCGTACCGCCTCGCGAACGGTGCGGGTCATGCCGGATGGCTGTCAGAGATCCTGCACAGAGGGAGAATTTCGACAATGTCCGCTGCTGAAAAGACCATTCCGGCAACCCTGATCCCCGGCGACGGAATCGGGCCCGAGATCGTGGAATCCGTCATCGAGATCCTGGACGCGGTGGGTGCGCCCTTCGCCTGGGAAAAGCGGCTGGCGGGCATGGCGGCAGTCGACGCGACGGGCAACCCGCTGCCCAAGGAGACGATCGAGAGCATCCATCGCACGGGCCTGGCGCTGAAGGGCCCACTGACCACGCCGGTCGGCGGCGGGTTCAAGTCGATCAACGTGACGCTGCGCCAGGAATTCGGGCTGTATGCCAATCTGCGCCCCACCCGCACGATCGTGCCGGGCGGACGGTTCGAGAATATCGACCTGGTGCTGGTCCGCGAGAACCTGGAAGGCTATTACGCCGCGATGGAACATTACATCCCGGTGGGCGACGACCCGCACGGGATCGCGATGGGCGCGGGCTATAATTCGCGCGCCGAATGCAATCGCATCGTCCGCTTCGCCTTCGAATATGCGGTGAAGAACGGCCGCAGGAAGGTGACGCTGGTCCACAAGGCCAACATCCTGAAGCTGCTGACCGGGCTGTTCCTGGAGGAAGGCCGCAAGGTCGCCAAGGAATATGAAGGCCGCGTCGCATGCGACGAGCGCATCGTCGATGCCTGCGCGATGCAACTGGTCATCGATCCGTGGCAGTATGACGTGATCGTCACCACCAACCTGTTCGGCGACATCCTGTCGGACCTGACGGCCGGCCTGGTCGGCGGGCTGGGCATGGCGCCGGGCGCGAATATCGGCGAGAAGGCCGCGATCTTCGAGGCGGTGCACGGCTCGGCGCCGGACATCGCGGGCAAGAACGTCGCCAATCCGCTGGCGCTGCTGATGGCCGCGAACCTGATGCTGGGGCATGTCGGGCGCCAGGACCTGGCCACCCGGATCCAGGGCGCGATCGACGCCGTGGTGACCACCGGCGCGGCGCGGACCC
>NZ_JABXXP010000491.1 GCF_013376155.1 Nguyenibacter vanlangensis | reverse complement strand
CGGCCCGGCGCCGACGACGATTACTGGCCGGTCGTCCATGCGGCCTCCTGCGTGCGGATGCGCATGCCGTCCTGCGCCGTGGTCGAGCAGGCGCGTAACTGTTCGCCGTCCTCGGTCCAGACCCAGCAATCCTGGCAGGCGCCCATCAGGCAGAACCCGGCGCGCGGCCGGTGGTCGAACTCGTTCTGCCGCAGGCGCGTGGTGTTGGTCATCATGGCCACCAGCAGGGTATCGCCCTCGCATGCCTCGACCGCCCGGCCGTCGATGACCAGCGCGATGGTCCTGCGCCCCGTTTCGGCGACACGTCGGAACTGAACCTGCATGATCCCTCTTATCCGGATGGAGGAAGCGGAAAAAGGCGCCGTCACCCCCGCATGGCGTCCGCGACCTGGGGGTCCCGCATCACGCGGTCCAGGACCGCGACGATCCCGTCGCACAGGATGTCGATCTCATCCATGCTGCAGCAGAGCGGCGGCGCCAGGCCGATCACGTCATCGGCGAAGGCCCGGTACAGGATACCCTGTTCGTAGCCGTAGCGCCCCAGTTTTCCTGCGATGCCCAGTTTCGGGTCCGGCTTCGCCTTCGCCGCCTTGTCCGTCACCAGCTCGATGCCCGCCAGCATGCCCTTGGCGCGTGTGGCGCCGACCAGCGGATGGTTGCCCAGTCCCGCCAGCCTGGCGGCCAGGTGGCGCCCCGCCGCCACGCCGTTGTCCAGCAGGCCGCCCTCATAGAGGTCCAGCACCGCCAGGCCGATCGCCGCGCTGACCGGATGGGCGCTGTAGGTCTGCCCATGGCCGATGGCGACCCCCGGAGGGGTGTTGTCGCGGATGGTCTCGTACACCGCATCGGACAGGAACACGCCGCCCATCGGGGCATAGCCTGCGGTCAGGCCCTTGGCGACGGTCATCATGTCGGGCTCCAGCCCTTCATGTGCGCAGGCGAAGAGCGGGCCGGTGCGGCCGAAGCCGGTGATCACCTCGTCGACGACGAACAGGATGTCCAGCTCGCGGCAGGCGGCCTGCATCGCGCGCGCCCATCCGTCCGGCGGGACGATCACCCCGCCGGACCCCTGCACCAGTTCGCAGTAGAACGCGGCCACCTGGTCCGGGCCGCCGAGCGACGCGACCATATCGTGCAGCGCCCGGACCGACGCATGGATGATCGCCTCGCCATCCGGCCCGGCGGGATGGCGATAGGGATCGGGGCTGGGAAGATGGTGCTGCCACGGCAGGGGCACGTCCGCGTCGCGGTGGAACACCGGCAGCGCCGTCAGGCCCGACCCGGCGAAGGACGAGCCGTGATAGCCCTTCTCCAGCCCGATCACGTGCCGTTTCTGCGGCATGCCGCGTGCGTTCTGGTAATAGCGGATGAAGCGCAGCGTGCCGTCCACCGCGTCCGACCCGCCCAGCGAGAAATAGATCCGATTCAGCGTGCCCGGCGCATGGCGGGTCAGGCGGGCGGCCAGCTCGATCGCCGGTTCGCAGGAGAATCCGAAATACCCCGTGGCATAAGGAAGTTTTTCAAGCTGCCTGCGTCCCGCCTCGATCACGCTGTCGCAGCCATAGCCGGTATTGACGCACCACAGGCCGGCGAACCCGTCCAGCAGGCGCCGCCCCTCGCTGTCCGTCAGCCATGCGCCCTTGCCGGACTCCAGGATGGTGGCACCAGCCGCCTCGTGGCCGCGCCAGGACGAGACGGGATGGATCAGATGCTCGCGGTCGAGCGAAATGAGGCGCGCGGTATCCATGGCGGTATCCTGTCGGGATCAGGACGACGATCATCGTCCGGAACGTGTGGCATGTCCTGCAAGAAACGCCGTATCCCAGAGCAGAAAATACCGTAATCGCGGCCGGAAAAGCACAGATCTCCGAATTTGCGCGGCGCGCGTTTTGCCGTTTGCGCCCGCCGCGACGCCGGGCGCAGTGTCGCGCCGGATACGGTTTGCCCACGCTCCGCAAGGTGGTTGTTTCATGTCGGCATTGAGTTTCGATCCTGCTTCGGTCACGCTGCCCTGGGGACATTTCATCGGCGGAGAGCTGATCGGCGGGGCGGGCGTGCTGCCGGTCCATGCGCCGTCGGATGGCCGCCTGCTGGGCGCGCTGCCGGAAGCGGACGCCTTCATGGTCGATCGCGCGGTGCGGCTGGCGCGGG
>NZ_JABXXP010000490.1 GCF_013376155.1 Nguyenibacter vanlangensis | reverse complement strand
GAGGGCGCGTCGGCCACCGCGCTGCTGCTGCTGCAATCCCTGCGCGCCCGGGGCGTTCGGGCCGAAATCGCCTATCGCGGCAACGCCAAGCGGCGGATGGAACGGGCCAACCGCATCGGCGCCACCCATGCCATCCTGATCGGCGAGGACGAGGTCGCGCGCGGCGTGGCGCAGGTCAAGGCGCTCGATGACGGCACCCAGGCCGAACTCGCCCTGGACGCGGTCGCGCCCTACCTGGCCGGGCGGGACGGCTGACGGGAACGCGCGCCATGGAACTCGACGACAGGCTGGACCGGATCGCCGCCCGGTCCGAGGAACTGCAGGCCATGCTATCCCAGGGCCTGGCCCAGGGCCTCGACGGCGAGGCCTTCAGCAAGGCCTCGCGCGAATATGCCGAACTCGAACCGATCGTCGCGCGCATCGGCGAACTGCGCCAGGCCGAACGCGAGGAACGCCAGTCCCAGGCCCTGCTGGCCGACCCCGACCTGCGCGAACTGGCCCAGGCCGAACTCGACGCCCTGCGCGCGCGCATCCCCGCGCTGCGCCAGGACATCCGCATCGCCATGCTCCCCAGGGACGAGGCCGACGAACGCAGCGCGATCCTCGAAATCCGGCCCGCCGCCGGCGGGGACGAGGCCGCCTTGTTCGCCGCCGAACTGTTCGACGCCTATCGCCGCTATGCCGCCCTGCGCGGCTGGCGGTTCGAGGTGATGGAATTCGACGAATCCGAACTGGGCGGCCTGCGCTCGGGCATCGCCAACATCACCGGGCGCGGCGTGTTCGCGCGGCTGAAATACGAATCGGGCGTGCACCGTGTCCAGCGCGTCCCCGCCACCGAAAGCCAGGGCCGCATCCACACCTCGACGATCACCGTCGCCGTCCTGCCCGAAGCCGGCGAGGTGGACGTCCAGGTCAATGACGACGATCTGCGCATCGACGTCTTCCGCGCCTCGGGCGCCGGCGGCCAGCACGTCAACAAGACCGAGAGCGCGGTGCGCATCACCCACCTGCCCACCGGCCTGGTGGTCGCGATGCAGGAGGAAAAGAGCCAGCACAAGAACCGCGCCAAGGCGATGAAGATCCTGATGGCGCGGCTGTATGAGCGCGAGCGCGCCGCCGCCCACGCCTCCCGCGCCGCCGACCGCAAGTCGCAGGTCGGCACCGGCGACCGCTCCGAACGCATCCGCACCTACAATTTCCCCCAGGGTCGGGTGACCGACCACCGGATCAACCTCACGGCCTACAAGATCGACCGCGTCATGCAGGGCGAACTCGACGAATTCATCGACGCGCTGATCCAGGACGACCAAGCCAGCCTGCTGGCCGCCGAGGGAATATAGTGTCCTGCCCGAGAAATTCTCATGAGAATTTCTCGGATCAGCAGGCCACTAAAATATTGATTCTATTGTCCTGACGAGGCGGAATCACGCTCCAGGCTACGAGGTCGGCGCGGCGCACAGGCCGGCACGGCCCGGACGGCGCTCCACCACCGACGGGTCATCCGGATCGGCCAGATAGAATTCGGTAAAGTTCCGCGTGCCCAACGCGTTCAGCACCTGCCCGTCGGGATGATGCAGCACCCCTTCGCCATTGACCTCGTGCGTCTCGGTATGCCCGTCGGGCATGCGTATGGTAATCTCGCCGCACAGGACATAGCTGTGGTTCAGCCGTCCCGCCGGGGTCTCGATCCGCACGATGCGCTGCGGGGTCCCGGCATCCAGCCGGATGGTGGCCGCCAGTTGGTCGTCGATATAGAAACGCGATATTTCCGAAATCTCGGTCGCCGCCCGTCCGTCGACCACGGTAAAGGACCCGGCCAAGGCCGGCTTCATCGGCGCCAGGATGGCGCAACCCGCCGTGACCGCGCCAAGAATCGCCCCCTGAACTGCAAGGATTCCCGATGATCCGCTCATACGATTCATGCAGGCAGCTTAGGACGGATCGCCCCTGACATGAAGATCAACGATCCGGCATCGCCCGCATCGCCTGAAGCGCCCGCGACACCGGCCGAATCGTCCCAGTCGCTATCGTCTTTGGCGCTTCCCACGGTGCTGGCCGAAGCCACCAGGCGGCTGGCCGGGGCAGGGATCGACACCCCCCGGCGCGAGGCCCGGCTGCTCATGGCCCATGTCCTGGGCACCGACCTGGCCGGCCTG
>NZ_JABXXP010000489.1 GCF_013376155.1 Nguyenibacter vanlangensis | reverse complement strand
GGCACCGCGCCGCGCAGCCGCACCCGCAGCCGCCCGCCCGCCGGCAGCCGGTCCAGTGCCAGGCGGGTTCGGACGAACGTCATCGGACAGGTCTCGCCGGTAATATCGAGGATGGCGGTTTCACTATCGGTCACGGATCACTCCCGGCAGTTCATCTTATTGTTGGGCGTAGTTGCGGCGCGGGCCCGTTCAATTATATAGGGACCCGATTGTTTGACTGACGGGATATGGGTATGGCCCAGGAAATGAACAAAGGCGGCTTGCGGGATCTGACGGCGCAAATCGCGGCGGCCTATGTCTCGGGCAACGGCGTCGAAGCGGCCTCTCTGCCCGATCTGATCCAGAAGATCTATGCCACCCTCGACGGGCTGGGCCGCGCCGTGGCCGAGCCCGAGCGGCCGGTTCCGGCCGTGCCGCCGAAGAAATCCGTCTTCCCCGACTACATTATCTGCCTGGAAGACGGCAAGAAACTGAAAATGTTGAAGCGCCATCTGAAAACCGCCTATAACCTGACCCCGGACGAGTATCGGGAGCGGTGGGGCCTGCCGCACGACTACCCGATGGTGGCGCCGAACTATGCCAGCCATCGTTCGTCCCTTGCGCGGAAAATCGGACTGGGCACCAAGCGCGAGGATTGAGAGGGACGCAAGGTGGCGGCACGGGCCCTATCGAGGGGGAGGCGGTAGCTTCGTTGGACCAGATGTCTGATGTTCGGACAAGGCCGTCGACATGGTAGCGGCCGGCGACGCCATGGAGTCGCGGATCGGGCGGATGTGTGTCGAGCGGGGTCTGAAGATGACCGGACAGCGCCGGGTCATCGCCCGCGTCCTGTCCGAGGCCGAGGATCATCCCGACGTCGAGGAACTCTATCGCCGCGCCGTCGGCCTGGATGCGCGGATTTCGGTCGCCACCGTCTATCGCACCGTCCGCCTGCTGGAAGAGAAGGGCATCCTTGAGCGCCGCGATTTCGGCGGCGGCCGGGCGCGTTACGAGGCCACCGAGGAAGGCGACCATTATCACCTGATCGATGTGGACACCGGCAAGGTCGTCGAGTTCGAGGATACGGAACATGCAGCGCTGATGAAACGTATCGCCGATCGCCTGGGTTTCGACCTGGTCTCCCACCGGCTGGAATTGTTCGCCCGCCGAAAGCCGGCGGTCGCCGCGCTGGACGGGCCGGCCGCGCCGCGCCGCGCCGCGAAGCAACCCGTCGCGAAGCAGAAGGATGGATCGTCACGGTGAGTATCGAGCAACCCGTCCGGTCCCTGTCGACCCTGGAGCTTGAACGCAACGGGTTCCCCGAATTGCGGGCGGGCAATCTCGGCGTGCGCATCGCCGCCAACGAGGCCGAGCGCGATGCCGCGCAGGCGCTGCGCTATCGCGTGTTCTACGACGAAATGGGCGCGCGCCCCGACGAACGGACCCTGCGCACGCGCCGCGACGTCGATGAATTCGACAATGTCGCGGACCATCTGCTGGTGATCGACCATGCGGTCTCCTCGGGTGCCAAGGGCGTGGTCGGGACCTACCGGCTGATGCAGGGTGAAAACGCGCAGAAAATCGGCCGGTTCTACAGTTCGGGCGAATATGACCTGTCGCCCCTGACCGAATTTCCCGGCCGGCTGCTCGAGGTCGGGCGATCCTGCGTCGATCCGAATTATCGCGGCCGCGCGGCGATGCAGTTGCTGTGGCGGGGCATCGCCTCGTACATCTTCCTGCACCGGATCGATGTCCTGTTCGGCTGCGCCAGCCTGCCGGGCATCGATCCGGGGCCGCTGAGCGACGAACTGACCTATCTGTACCATAACCACCTGGCGCCTCCGGCCCTGCGCCTGCGCGCGCTGCCGCACCGGCGGGTGGAGATGCTGCGCACCGACCCCAATACCCTGGACCACCGGCGCTGCCTGGCGCGGCTGCCGCCGCTGATCAAGGGCTATCTGCGGCTGGGGGGCTATGTCGGCGACGGCGCGGTGGTCGACGACCAGTTCAACACCACCGACGTCGCGGTGATCGTCAAGAGCGAACTGCTGGCGGACAAATATTACCGCCATTACGAACGACGCCTGCGTGACGCTCTCGATTAGGGCGATCGAGGATGCACCCGCGCGCGCGGCCCGGCCGTGGCGCGCGCTGTCGGCCGGCCTGGACGAAGCGGCC
>NZ_JABXXP010000488.1 GCF_013376155.1 Nguyenibacter vanlangensis | reverse complement strand
GGTCACCTGGTGGACCAGGGTCTGCGCCGTGTCGCCGGCGATCTGGCGCAGCGACCCGAGCGCTTCGGCGCGGGCGTGGGCCACGCGGGCCTCGGCGTCGCGGATTTCCTGCGCGAGGCGGGCATTCATGTCCTGCGTCTGGCGAAGGGCGGCGAGGCGCGCGTCCTCGACCACCTTTTCGACGTTCGCCTGCGCCTCGGCCATCGCGGAGCGGCGGGCCTGGTGCAGTTCGTCCACCGCGGCGTCGGCATCCTGCTTGGCACGGCGGGCGATGTCCAGATCGTTGTCGATCGTCTGGCGCCGGCCGGCCAGCACCTTCTCGACCCTGGGCAGGGCCGAGCGGCTGAGCAGCAGGTAGAGCACCAGGAAGATCGCGCCGCCCCAGATCACCTGGCCGATAACCAGCGGGTTGGCGAAATCGAGCTGCGGCATGCCCACGGCGCGCGCGCCCGGCGCGGCCATGACCAGCAGCGACAGGGCCAGCGCGCACGTCGCGAGAGACGACGCCGCCTTGCGGGTGATCGACACCGCGGAACGTGCCACGTCGGCCTCCGGACTTAGACGAACAGGATCAGGAAGGCGATCAGCAGGGCGTACAGGGCCACGGCTTCGGTCAGGGCGAAGCCCAGCATGCCCAGGCCGAACACGTGCGGACGCGCGGCAGGGTTGCGGGCGATGCTGCTGACCAGCGTGGAGAAGATGTTACCCAGGCCGATGCCGACGCCGGCGAGGGCGATAACGGCGATACCGGCACCAATTTCCCGGGCTGCAGCGATGTCCATAGCGAGGCTTTCCTTGGTTGTTCAGGCGTTCAGGAGAGGCTGGGGATAGGCCGCGATCAGTGTGCGACCGCCTCCCGCAGGTAGATGCAGGTGAGGATCGCGAACACGTAGGCCTGGAGCGCGCCCACCAGCAGTTCGAGCGCCATCAGCGCGACATTGATGACCACCGGCCCGACGGCGAGGACATCGCCGAACAGGCCGAGCCCGGCCAGCATGATCGTGAAGGCGGCGAACATTTCGAACATCACGTGGCCCGCCACCATGTTGGCGAAAAGACGGATCGACAGGCTCACGGGACGGGAAAGGAAGGAGAGGATTTCGATCGGCACCAGCAACGGGGCCAGGGCCAGCGGCGCGCCGGCCGGCATGAAATGCGCGAAGAATTTCGCGCCCTGGACCCTGAGCGACACGATGACCGACAGCACGAACACCAGCAGCGCCAGCGCGAGCGTGACCGCGATATGACTGGTGAAGGCGAAGGAAAAGGGCAGCAGCCCGAGATAATTGCCGGCCAGGATGAAGAAGAACAGCGTGAAGACGAACGGGAAGAAGGCGCGGCCTTCGGCCCCGATCGTATCGACCGCCATGTCGTGGATGAAATCGTAGCAGATTTCCGCCGCGGCCTGCAGGCGGCCAGGCACCACGGCGGCGGGGCGCATGCCCAGATAGAGGAAGCCCAGCACCAGGGCCGACGCCACGATCATCATCGCCGGCGACTGGCTGAAGCGCAGCGATTGACCCAGCCCACCCAGAACCGGATGGAGCGCGAACTGGCCCAGTGCGTCGATGGTGGATCCGGCCGCCAACTTCGTCTTCCCTCTACCGTTCCGGCCCTGCGGTTACAGGCCCGGCTTGTCCCCCGGCGTGTCCAGCGGCCTGACCAGACGCCAGACGTTCAGCACGCCCGCAGCGCCGCCCAGGAACGAGAACAGGATCAGGAAGGCCGGGCGCGTGCCGAGCCACCGGTCGAGCCCCCAGCCGATCGCGACACCGACCGCGAGGGCCGATACCATTTCGGTGCCCGCCCTGAGAACCACGCCCAGGGCCGACATGTCGCTGGCGGACAAGCCGCTGCCCTGCGCCGCCGGCGCCGCCCGGTCCGGATTGTTCCGGTCCATGGCCTGCTTCAGGCGGGTATCGAAGGACTGGCGGGAGCTGTCCGTATCCTTACCCAATGTTCACACCTCCAGGCGGGTGCAGGCGCTAGCTAACGACGCGGCATGAGGCTGTCAAGCAACGCGCACCCCCGATGCGCGGAAAACGGGGATATGCGCGGCCGCCGTGGGCATGACGGTTTCGAGATATGTCCTAACGCGCGGCGGGCCGCCCGGCTGCGCGGGCGCCGCCGCCGGTCAGTGGCGGAAATGCCGCATGCC
>NZ_JABXXP010000487.1 GCF_013376155.1 Nguyenibacter vanlangensis | reverse complement strand
CGGCCTCGACCGCGCCGGCCCGGCGCAGGGGCGGGGCGGCGAAGGCCAGCACCGCGTCCTGCCGCCGAACGGGCACCAGTCCCGCCTGGCATTCCTGCACGACGTGCCTGCCGCGCGGCAGGCCGCCCTGCTGCAGCCACACATGGCAGGTGCCCAAGGTGGGATGGCCGGCGAAGGGCAGTTCCTGCTGCGGCGTGAAGATCCGGACGCGGTAATCCGCATCGGGATGGGTGGGCCTGAGCAGGAAGGTCGTCTCGCTGAGATTCGTCCAGTTCGCGAATGCGGCCATCTGCGCGTCCGTAAGCCCGTCGGCCCCGGTCACGACGGCCAGCGGATTGCCGCCGAACGGGCGGGTGGCGAAGACATCGACCTGATGAAAAGCAAATTCAGCCATGTTTTGATTTCCGATCCTCAACCGCCCTTCGGGCATCCCACGCCGCGCCGTCTTCGGTCCATGCCCGCTCCAGCAGGGGGGAATGGACCTGCGCGACGGCGCGCGCCACGCTCGCCCGCCGGCAGTCCGACCATTCCACCGCCGCCCGGATATCTCCCAGGCTCGCCGTTTCATCGCCGCAGGCTTGGAGCGCGGCGTGCTCCAGCACGCGCAGGAAGTGCCGCGCGTGCGGCAGGTCGCCGATATCCGCGGCGCGGTATGGAACACGCACCGCCGTGGACGCGGTCTCATCCTCCTGCCCATGAGCCGGCCGGCCATGAAGCGCCATCAGGACCATGAGCCCCAGAACGATGATCATCCCGATGCTGGCGGCCTCGACCTGCACGCCGATACGTCCGGCGAACGCCCCGTCGCGACGGGATTCAACACGGTTTTTCCGCACCATGAACATCATTGATCACCCTCCAAGGCGAAGAGTCCCTTTCTGGCGGCGCATTGTACTATTACAATGTGCGCGAACTCTTCATGTCTGTAATTTTTCCTTGATACATTTCTTCGTCAATATCTATATTGTCATAGTTCAATATGCGGACCGAGACCGGCAATGACGCGATGGCGCCCCGAGATTCCTTCCGATGCCGCGCCGCTCTATCTGCGGCTGGCCGATGCGATGGAGCGCGACATCGGCGCCGGCACGCTGCCGGCCGGCATGCGGCTGCCGCCGCAGCGCGATCTGGCCCACCAGTTGGGGCTGAGCATCGGGACCGTCACCAGGGCCTATGCCGAGGCCGAGCGGCGCGGCCTGCTGGACGCGCATGTCGGGCGCGGCTCGTTCGTGCGGGGCAGCCTGCCGGACCTGACGGCGCCGTCGGTCCTGTTCCACGCGGCCCATTCGGCGGCCGATCCGGAGACGGTGATCGACCTGCGCTGCAATACGCCGCCCGCCATCGCATTGTCACGGTCGGTCGAGCTGGCCGTCACGCGACTGGCGGCGACGGCACAGCTTGAGCCATCGGTACAATATATCCAGGGGACCGGGCTGCGCCTGGTGCGCGAGGCCGGCGCGGCCTGGCTGGCACGGCGGCATGGGCTGGCGTGCGATCCGGACGATCTGATCCAGTGCAATGGCGGCCAGCATGCGATCGGGCTGGTCCTGTCGTCGCTGTGCCGGCCGGGCGATACCGTGCTGTGCGAATCCTCGACCTTTCACGGCGCCAAGGTCGCGGCCGAGCATCTGGGCCTGACCCTGCGCGGGGTGACGATGGACCAGGAGGGGCTGGACCCCGCCGCGCTGGACCGGGCGCTGGCCGAAACGCGGGCCCGGCTGCTGTTCACCCTGCCGACCCTGCACAACCCCACGACGCGCAGCATGAGCCTTGCGCGGCGCGAGGCGATCGTGCGGATCGCCCGCCGGCATGACGTCACGATCTTCGAGGATGACGCCTATTGCGCCTATGCCGACCCCGGGGAGCGGCCGCCGCCGATCGCCGCCCTGGCGCCCGAGCGCACCCTCTATCTGGCCAGCATTTCCAAGGGCGTCTGCCCGGGGCTGCGCCTGGCCTTCGTCACCCTGCCGCCCGCGATGCCGCGCGAGCGGCTGATGCGGGGCATTCGCGCCTTCGGCTATTGCCCGCCGGCGCTGGGGGGATTGATTTTCGCCCATTGGGTGGCGGAGGGCACCGCCGACGCCGTGGCCGACGCGGTGCAGGCCGAAGCCGCCCATCGGCTGGAAATGGCCCGGCGGATCCTGGGCTGCGCGATGGACCAGCC